>JAGODW010000013.1 GCA_017998025.1 Spirochaetales bacterium | reverse complement strand
CCCACCATCGCCCCTGCGGGGCCTGATGATGAGCCGTACAGTCCCCGTTCGGACAAAACTGCGGTTTCATATTCATACCCCTCTATACGTACCTTTCTACTCATTTGCTTCATATCACCAAGCTTCGTGACACTACATTTTCCTTGACGAGTACCAAAACCATGGTATACTTGAGATGTTACATTATGGGAGCGATCTCACATTGTAATAAAATATTGATGGAGGTGGAGTATGAAACGAAACTGGTTCGTTCTTGTCCTGGCTCTGTGCGTTCTCTTCAATGCATTCGGAGCAGGAGCAAAGGAAGCAGCAAAGACCCGGTTGATCTATATGACTGCCGGAGATACCAACATGCTGGCACTGGGACAGAATGTCCTGGGTCCCGGATTCCAGCAGAAGTATCCGAATGTGAACGTAGTAACCATCCATACCGGACCGGGGAATGCCGGCTCGCAGCGGATCCTGGAAAAGATCCTTGCAGAAGCGGAAGCTAAAAAGGAAGTGTGGGATGTGGATGTTGCGATGGTTCATGAGATCTTCATGAAATGGGCTATAGAGAAAGACCTCTTATTACCCTTTGCTAAAGATGCAGAGACCTGGAAATACGTTACCTCTCCCTTTGCAAAGAGCGCCCTCGGGGTAAAGATCGAAGGGTATGCTATCCCCATGTTTCATAGCCAGACCGCATTGGCCTATAATCCCGATTTTGTGAAGGATCCCCCTAAAAACTTTACAGAATTAAAAGAATGGGTAAAAAAGAATCCGGGGAAATTCGGGTACAATGGGATAAAAGGGGGGATGTCCGGGGTATCTTTTACCGTTGGCTGGGTATATGCAGAAACGGGAAAATATAAAAAGTACGCGATTGACGGCCCCTTCGAACCTGCTGAGGTTGCTTCCTGGGAAAAGGTATTCAACGAACTGAGAGAATTTAACAAATATGTAACAATCACCGCCGGAAACGTGGGGACTCTCGATGCCCTGAACCGGGGAGAAATCTGGATGGGTCCTGTATGGGTTGATATGTTCTTCACCTTTATGAACGAAGGAAAGCTCGATCCGAAAACCCGCCTCATACTTCCTGACCCCGGAATGCCAGGCCAGCCTATGTATTTTGTAATTCCCAGGAAAGCAGGGAACGCGGAGATGGCCAAGAAATTTGTAGAGTACGTGACCAGCCCGGCTGTCCAGGCTAAAGAGATTGTTCAACGATTTAACTGGTATCCGGGAATCGACGGAAGCTATATTAAAGATTTCGTCCCTGCTGATGTATTCAACAAAATTTATAGGGACGTAACTCCTGAGGATCTCCAGAAGAAGGGGCTATCCTTCCCTCTGGCACAGTACTATGATGCCATGCTGGAATCGTACGAAAAATGGATAAAGTAATGACCGTTACAACGGTTCGGAGGAAGGGACTTTCTGTCCCTTCCTATATTTTTCTTCTAGCTCCCGCTGTGCTCTTTATGTTCCTTATGTATGCATATCCTTTCCTTGCATCTATCATACGGAGTTTCCTGGATAAAAGCGGGTCCTTTTCCCTTACGAACTATATAAAAACGCTCGATCTCTATTTAAAGGACATTGTTTTTACCTTTTCCGTTACCTTGTTCAATACAACCCTAACCGCCATTCTCGCAACCTTAATCGCCGTCTATTTTCGGATCCGTCAAAACCGAATTACCCGGATTCTTTCTGCACTGTACAAGTTACCCCTCTTTATCCCCTTTGTAGTTGTATCCCAGATGATGAATAGTTTTCTTGCCCCTCACGGGCTTTTAAACATTGCCATGGCTCAATTGGGACTGATAAACTTAGAAAAGCCTCTCCAGTTATTCAATTTTGCCGGCCTCTCTTTTGGGTTCGTCTGGAAGCAAATTCCCTTTGCCGTACTGATCATGCACGGGGGATTTCAGATGATCGATAACAGTTATATAGAAGCAGCCCGGAGCGCCGGTGCTGGTATGTTAAAAGTAATTACCCGTATTCTCGTACCCATGAATAAGTCGAGCATCCTTGTCTCCCTTGTCCTGGTCTACTCTCAGATTGTAGGAACCTTTACCCTTCCCTACATGCTGATAGGGGGCAAAATACCTACCACCATCACAGTAGACATTGCCCACCGGGTGAACTATTTTCGGGACTTCGGAGTCGCTAATGCTCTGGGAGTATTCTCCTACCTCCTAGTACTCCTCACTGCCTGGTACTATCTAAAAACAAAGCTGGGAGAAACAAAATGAAATGGATAAACCATAAACTTTTTTTAAAAACGATAGAACTTATCCTTCTTGTTCTTTCATTCTTGATGATTTTCGGGCCTATGATGAGCCTGGTGCTCTGGTCCGTGGCACAGAAATGGTATTGGCCCCATCCTTTACCTCAGGAGATTACGTTTGATTACTGGAAACAGGCTCTAGGGATACAAAAAAGTCTGGCCATTGGAGCAGTCAGCATAGTGCCTGCCTTTTTCTTAAGCCTGGGGATCGCTGTAGTCACGGTTCTTGTCGCTATGGCTCTGGCTGTTCCCGCAGGGTATGCTTTGGCCAAGTACCGGATCCCTTTCGGAACTCTCGTGATGTTTTTATTCCTCATGCCCAATGCCTTTCCCCAGCAGCCGATCTTTGTGAACATCCTTCAGATGTTCACCCGACTGGGGCTCGCGGGAACCATTCCCGGGGTAATTCTGGTTCACATTCTGGTGGGTCTAGTGTTTGGGGTATGGATAACGAGCGCAACCTTCCGTTCTATCCCTTCCTCCATGGAAGAGGCAGCCCGCAGTGTTGGGGCCAGCCCCTTCACCGCCTTCTTCCGAATCACCCTTCCCCTCGCAGCTCCCGGACTTTTGGCCAGTTCCGTCTTTGTTTTCATTACTTCTCTAGATGAGTTTACCGGAACCTTCTTTATCGGGTTACCCTTTGTAAACACCTTACCTTTAACCCTCTATTCTTCCAGCGGCTACAACATGCAGTTTGCATCGGTGATCGCATTAATCTTACTGGTGCCCAGCATTCTATTCATGTTTCTCATCCAGCGCGTATTAAAAGCCGAGTACGTGGGAGGAATGGGATGATCGAAAGAACCAAAGCAAGGAGAACTTGAGCTATGTCAGAACTTCGAATGACAAACCTTGTGGCCCGGTACGGAAAGGTTACGGCCTTAGATAAACTAAACCTTACCATCCACGATGGAGAACTGGTAACCCTATTAGGCCCTTCCGGCTGCGGGAAAACCACCACCCTTCGCTCAGTTTCCGGGTTTATTACCCCTGACGAGGGAGAGATCTTTATTGGAAACCGGCGTATAACGGATATCCCCCCGGAAAAACGGGGCATAGGCCTTGTTTTTCAGAACTATGCACTCTGGCCCCACATGACGGTTTTTCAGAACCTATCCTTTGGCCTGGAACTACGCAAGATTCCTCCGGGAGAGATTAAAAAACGGGTCCAATCGGTACTTTCTGTAGTAAAACTGGAAGGGTACGAAGACAGGTACCCCCGACAACTATCCGGCGGGCAGCAACAGCGGATCGCTCTGGCACGAGCTATTATCCTGGAGCCGGATATCCTTTTGCTGGACGAGCCCCTCTCAAACCTGGACGCTTTGCTCCGGGAACAAATGCGATTCGAGATAGCCCAGCTCCATAAACGATTGGGGATCACCACACTCTATGTAACCCACGATCAGACCGAAGCGATGGTAATATCGGACCGTATTGTAATCATGAAGGACGGGAAAGTCATGCAGGATGGAAAACCGGAGGAAATTTACCTTCGCCCCCGAAACCGTTTTGTAGCCGGATTCATGGGCACCACCACATTTCTTGAAGGAGTAATCGAGTCTATTTCTGGAGATTTTTGTTTTCTAAAAACATCCGAAGGATGGACGCTACGGGGGATTGCTGCGGGAGGTGTCTCACCGGGAGACAGGGCCTGTGCTGCCGTACGGCCCGAGGCAGTGGAACTGCTCACTTCCCTCGATCGCTCGATGGAGGAGAACACTTTCGAATCCCTCGTGGACAGTTCCTACTTTACTGGCGAGGTTATTGACTACCACTTCCACCTAGGGACTGCCTTTATACGAGTACGGGGAAATACAAAAAAGATCTTGAAGCCCGGCCAAAAAGTTCCGATTCGGATTGATCCGGAACGTCTCCCGATTGTTCCTGCATAACGGGAAGCTGCTATGCGAGTTGTATTTCTAGGAACGGCCAGTGCCATTCCTGCTCCCCACAATGGATATACCTCCCTCGTAGTGGAAATCGGATCGTTCCAGATATTGATCGATACCGGGGACAACCCGGTAAAAGCTCTTCTCGAATGTTCGGTAGATCCAAAGGGGTTAGATGCCGTTGTGCTGACACATACTCACGTTGATCACCTGGGAGCGTTCCCTTCCCTGATATCCGCTCTCGACTGCATGAAGCGAAGTAAACCGCTTACGGTAGTAGGAGAGAAGGGAACTCTCCATACAGCCCAGAGCCTGCTTAAACACTTCCCCCTGGATATCCCTTCCCTATCCTTTCCCCTGGTGTACACCGATCGAATTCAGGAAGACGGATTCATCCTCTCCTTACGGGAAGGAAGACATGCAGTCCCCACTTCCATGGTATATCTGGAGAGTTCTTTCCTCCGGCTTTTGTATACGTCTGACTACTGCTACGGGGATACTGTAACCAGCCCGGGCGGGCCAGTAGATATCCTTATCCATGAAGCTACCTACCCCCACGCAAAATTTCCTCCGGGGAAATCCCATAGTTCTGCTCTCCAGGCAGGAATCGCAGCCCGGGAAAGCAAAGCCCGAATGGTCTTTCTCTGCCATTTTGAAGTGGATGCGTACAAACGGTTGGAGGATGCTGGGCTTGAAGCCAGGAGGGAATTTGAAGGGGAGGTAATTGTGCCCCGGCTCCAAACATGGTATACCATCCCGGATTCTCCATGACACACTCCGTTACCATTGAAGATGTTGCCCGGCACTGCGGGGTTTCCCGGGCTACCGTATCTCGCGTTTTGAATAAAGAACCCCGGGTAAAACCCTCAACTATTGCCCGGGTGGAACAGGCTATTGAAGAACTGGGATACAACCCAAACAGCCATGCCCGGGCCCTATCGGGAGGGTCTACAAAGACACTCGCCGTCCTTTTGCCCGGGACATGGCGGGATTACTACAATCCTCTATTAAAAGGAATGGATGAAGTCTCTGCCCGCCACGGGTACTATCTTTTGATTCGTTCCTACAACTATCTTCCGGAAGCCCAGCGGATCCTTCAAGAAGGAAGGGTCGATGGATTTGTGATCCGCAATATGGATCAACCAGAGGAGCACAAACGATTGTTTCGGCAGCTGGAACGAAAGGAGATTCCTTTTATCCTGATAGGGAATCCATTCCCGGAATACCCTGCTATTCATATCGACAACGTGGGGGGAGCCCGAGCCATGGCTCACCACTTCCATACGCATGGCTTTACAGATATCGTATTTCTTGCAGGCCCCGAAGAAAACATCGATTCCAACGACCGGTACTATGGGTTTCGATTAGGATTATCCGAGTGCGGGATGGATCCGGATCGTATCCGGTTCTACCGGGGGGATTATTCTATCGAAAGCGGCTTTGCTGTGATGCCTTCGATCCTTGCTGAGGGGAAGCCTCACGCGTTGTTCAGTGCCAATGACAGGATGGCGCTAGGAGTGCTCCAGTATTGCCGGAAACAGGGAATCCGCGTACCGGAAGATCTAGCCGTAGCTGGGTTCGACGATACTTTCTTCTCAAAATATATCAGCCCCTCCCTTACTACGGTACGCCAACCGATCCTGGAAATGGGTTCCCTCGCTATGGAAAAACTGATCCAGTTGGTCGAAGGCCATCCCCTGGCCAGCCCTCACGTGATCTTGCCGGCTCCTCTTATCGTGCGGGAATCCTGCGGATGCCCGCTTCTCTAATGCCTACTTTCTATTTCAATGCCCGGATCTTTCGAATATCCTCCGCTTTCCCCAGTATCAAAAGAACGTCTGTCTCCTGAATAACAAAGTCAGCAGACGGTATAAGAAAGGATTCATCGGGAACCATCCGTTTAATCGCGATTACATTTACATTATACTTTTTCCGGAGATTCAAGTCGCTTAGAGTTTTGTCTATAAATTCTTCCGGAGGACTCACCTGAATGATGTTATACTCATCCGACAGAGGAATAAAATCCATGATATTCGGATGCGATAGACTACGGGCGAGCCGCTTTGCCATGTCTCTTTCCGGATGAATAATTTCGCTCGCCCCTACCCTTCGCAGTATCTTCTCATGATCCTCATCTACCGCCTTTACAATAATCCGATCTACTCCCAGCTCTTGAAGAAAGAAGCAGATCAGGATGCTGGTACTAATCTTGGTACCGGTAGATACAACTACTCCGTCCATCTCGTGTAAACCCATTGATTTTAACGCCTCTTTATTCGTAGCATTCTGTACAATAGCCTCTGTAGTATAGGGACTTACCTCCTGGATCCGGTCCTTATTCATATCTATCGCTACAACTTCATTTCCTTCTTCAAAAAGAGCCCGGGTAACATGAAAACCAAAATTACTCAATCCGATAACGGCATATCTTTTCATCGTGCCTTCTCCCCCTATCCGATCATTAATTTTTCTTCTGAATATACAAGTCCATTTTCCATGCCTGATCCCGAAATAACATAGGCAAAGGTCAATATTCCCACGCGTCCGACGATCATCATTAGAATGATCCAGCATTTTCCCCATACACTGAGCGAAGCGGTAACTCCCATCGAAAGCCCTACGGTTCCAAAGGCGGAAACCGTTTCAAACAAATAGGGAAGGAATCGTTGGGGGTGTTCTGCATGATCCAGGGGAACAAGAGAGTCTCCTGCCAGCAGCATACAAAGGATAAACAGAATAAAGGTAACCGATAACAGAACCACCGATATCCCTCGATCCAGGCATTCTTGAGGAATACTTCTTTTAAACAGATTGACCCGTGCATGTTTCCGAATCCGGGCCACCAACAAGGAAAATAA
The DNA here is from genome assembly GCA_017998025.1 of Spirochaetales bacterium. Lineage (GTDB taxonomy): Bacteria > Spirochaetota > Spirochaetia > DTKZ01 > DTKZ01 > DTKZ01. Next base: position 6,461 of record JAGODW010000013.1, on the reverse strand, counting down.
GGTGGCCGCAGTGGTTGTCTTTATTCCCCCCCCGCAGGAACCAGGGGATGCCCCTATAAACATGAGGATAATGATCAATAAGAGGGCGGCTTCTGTGAGAGATCCGATATCGACCGTATTGAAACCGGCTGTTCTGGCAGTAATCGACTGAAAAAGGGGAATAAGAAACTGTTTTGCCGAAAGGGGCTCCTGTCCCTTCAACAGGTGACTATTCTCAAATACCCCAAAGAGGATTGCTCCGGATACAATTAAAATGCCCGTCATGGTAAGAGCAGTTTTACTGTGTAACGTAAGCTTACTTCTGATTTCCTGACCATTCTTAAAATAGGATTTCAGATCGTACAGAACAGGAAATCCAATGCCGCCGGTCACAATCAGCAAACAGATCGTTATATTTAAAAGAAGATTATCCTGGTAACGAACAAAACTATCGGAGAAAAATGAAAATCCGGCATTACAAAATGCAGAGACAGCATGAAAAATACCAAAGAAAATCGCATCTCCCAGGGGAAACTCAGAACTCCAGAGAAGGGTCAGCAGGGCAGCACCTATCGCTTCTGCAATTACTGTAAATAGAAGCACGCTTTTCAACAGGTCGAAAATATGTTCCTTAGGTTCGTAGGAAAAAAGGTTCTGCATCATCGCCCGTTGTTTAAAAGAGAGCTTTCGACCCATCCATCGGAATAGAGCGACTGAAATTGTCATAACTCCTAATCCGCCCACCTGCATCAAGATCAGGATTACAATCTTTCCAAAAATGGTAAAATAGGAACCAGTATCCACCACGATCAATCCTGTTACACATACCGCAGAAGTAGCTGTGAAAAGGGCATCCACCAGAGCTATAGAGCCTTCTTTCGTAGCGTATCCTGTCTTTAACAGTCCTGTACCCAGGAAGATTACCAGTAGAAAGCTTAAGAGGATCATAAGAGATGGATTAAGCCTTTGTATAATTGAGGGTGTTTTCATTTTTATTCTGCAAATTTTGGGTTTTTATAATAGGGGCATTCTCTATGCTGCTCATTTTCACAAATAGCATGTAACCGGCGAAACCCCAGAGCCCATATTCCATAATAGGCAGTACAAACCGTCATTTCGTGAGTGGAATCGATCGGTTTATACTGGAGAAAGGGGCACAACTCTTTAAGACGATTCTCTATCCGGTCTTGTTCTGATACGTGAGGGAACCGTTTAGGATCCGAGATACCGGGTCCAGAACCGGTTTCATATCGGACATACTCTACTCCTGCATCTCTAAGGGATTCGAGCAAGGTACGGTTTTTAGAATCCATCAGGGCAATGATTGGAATTCCTTTTGTAAACCGGTTTCCCTTTAGCACGGTACAGAGCTCAAGTAAATCCTTGCGTCTCTGCATGGATTCCTGCGGTAAACAAATGAGAATCATTCCCGGCAGATTCTGTACCGCTTGATTCAAACATTGCAGAGGAGAAGTTGTATATAGTCGGTTTAACTGTTCACCCTTCAGATCCGTTTCCTTTATATCGCAGATTAACAAGGGTGCATTCAGTTCCATTACTGTTCCTGCACGATTGGAAGTGTGAAAATAAAGGTGCTTCCTTTTCCCGGTTGAGACTCCACCCATATGTTCCCTCCATGTGCCCTGAGGATCTCTTTGCAAATTGCAAGCCCTAAACCGGCCCCCCGCTCATCCTGGGATTTGATCTGGAAAAACTTTTGAAATATCTTTGTCTGATACTCTTCCGGAATGCCGGGCCCTGTATCATGAACCGAAACCTGTAGATAAGAACCTGTCTGTATAGCACTGATATGGATCTGACCGCCGGCATCAATGTAGCGGAGCGCATTCGACACCAGGTTGGTCAACACCCAGCTTGCTTTATTCACGTCCACCCGAATGAGAGGTAGCTCTTCCGGTAGATCCATCAGGATTTCGGAATTTTTTAGTTTCACCTGTTCCTTAAAAACAGATTGAACAAAATTGAACAGGATCGCAGGGCTGACTTCCTCCATCTCAAGGTTTATTTTTCCGCTCTCGATCTTTGAATAGTCAAGGAGATCCGTAATCAGAGCTCTCATCCGATGAATTTCATCGTAGGCGGTCTGAAGAAGTTCCTGTTCTCTTTCCGGTAAATACTCTCCTGCCGTTTCTTTTAATAAACCGATGCTCATCCCGATGCTGGTAAGAGGTGTTTTAAGTTCATGGGCTGCGGCCGTTATAAACTCGCTTTTTATTCGTTCAACTTCTTTCAGATTGGTGATATCCTTCAGGATCAATACACTCCCGGTGATGGTACGATCCTTGTCACGGATCGCCGTAATGGAAAACAAGTAGTACCGCTCGCCGTTTTCGTCGTTGATTGATAAAATTCGTTCTTCATCAGAAAGGTCCGGCTGTGTCCCTTTCTCCAGCATCATCTGGATCGTCTTGCATACGTTCGAAGAAGGAAACACATCCGCACAATGGAGGGATCCATACTCTGCAAACTCAAGATTTAAAACTTTTCTGGCTGCCGGATTAATACTCGTTATGGTTAAATTGACGTCAAACACTAGAATAGGATCTGCAATGCTGGATAGAATGGCAGAAATCTTATTCCTTTCCAGCACGATTTGATCTATCTTCATTGCATGGTAGCGGGCAAGTTCGGATCCTAACTGGTTAAATTCAGAAGCAAGAATCCCCAGTTCGTCCTTCGTTTCCACAGGAACCTGGATAGTATAATCCCCTGCAGACAGCTTTCGAGCTGCCTCAATAAACCGTCTCAAGGGGCGTGTGATCTTTCCTGCAAGAAACATGCTGAATATAAATCCGATGAGTAAAGCCGCAAAAGAAACAATCAGCGTTGACCAGATAGCAACCTCGGCCATCCGTGAGGCAGACACGCTCGCTTCGTACATGGCCTTTTCATTTAACTGTAATAAGGTGAAACAGTTATTTTTTGTTTCCACAAAAAAAGGATGAAACGTATGCTGATACAACTCAAAAGAAGGATCAGATTTCAGAACCTGCGAGGGTTCCTTCTTTATAAATTGATAAAATTGTTCCTGAAAACAGGAGTAACCTGCCTCGATCGACTCTACTATTTCCTTTTCGCCTTCAATCGTAATATTATCCTTGGCCCGGGCTAGCCATTCGAAAAACCGTGCTTCTGATTTAAGAAACAGCGCTTCCCCTTCTTTATCCCCCAGGAGGAGCAGTAAAACTGCTTTGTTCTGATCGGTTAAGGCATCGATCATGTTTTCTGCAGATAGTATGCTCCGATAGTTTTCCCGTAAAATGGCCCCCGTCGCTCTGCCCAGAGAAACGATGTTTAATACAGACCAGATGATCACCAGAATCATGAGGGCAAATGCAAAACCGTACCCGAGGAGTATTTTGGCCTTAAGACTTTTGGAAACCTGTTTCATACTTCAATTTCCTTCTCTTTAATAAACAAAAACCATACCAACTTTAAAACAGATGATTTCCTGTAAAAAATCTCTAAAACATATAGAAAAACACTTGTTTGGGATTGTAAAATGAAATAAGAACTTTACCCTGTCTTGCAAATTGCAATATACGTCCTTTAGGACGCTAGATGCCGTAAAGCTTTCGTTTGCGCCATAGCGTTGCCTGGTCTATTCCCAGGATAGCGGAGGCTTCTTTTAAAGAGGAGGTTTTCGCCAAAATACGGCGGATATGCATTTCTTCTATCTCTCTCAGGTACACCGGATCGCCAATACGAATTGCAGCAGTACCAGACGCGAGATTTACCGGTAGATCCCCCCGTGTAATTGTTTCTCCCTTTCCAAGAATCACGGCACGTTCAATTGTATTTCGTAACTCCCGAATATTCCCCGGCCAGGTATGATTCACCAACGCGGTTTCCGCCTCGGGTTCTATGCCGATTATCTTTTTGTGGTTGGAACGGCACAAAAACGTAAGAAATCCATGAGCCAAAGGGAGGATATCTTGCGGACGTTCCCGCAGGGGAAGCATGGTAAGGGAAATGACGTTCAACCGGTAGTACAGATCCTCCCTGAAACGCCCTTCCGCAACCCGTTTTTCCAGATCCGCATTCGTTGCAGCAATGATGCGGACATCGGCATTTCGGGTTTTCCCCTCCCCCAGGCGTTCATACTGTTTATCCTGGATAAACCGGAGCAGTTTTGCCTGAAGGTTGAAAGCAAGATCTCCAATCTCATCTAAGAAAATTGTTCCTCCATCGCATGCAGCAATTCTACCCGGATTATCCTTAACAGCCCCGGTAAATGCTCCTTTCACATGGCCAAATAGTTCACTTTCCAGCAGCTCGGCAGGAATAGAAGGGCAGGAAACAATCCCCAGCGGTTTAGCTCCGCGTTTGCTCCACCGATGAATCGCCGTAGCCAGGATTGATTTTCCTGTTCCGCTCTCTCCCCGAAGAAGAATAATCGCTTCTGATTCGGCTGCTTTCTTTGCTGTTTCTATCACCCTCTGCATTTCCGGGTTTTTACTCTGAATCTGTTCTTCTGGTTTAAACGGCTCCACATTTTCTTTTAATAAAGCCAGTTCATTTTCTAATCGGGAAATCTCTCCAAACCGCCGGGTAATCAATTTCACCTGTTCAGGAGAAAACGGTTTTTCAATATAGTCTACCGCACCCCGTTTGATTGCTTCCACAGCGGTCTGGATCGATGCATGCCCGGTAATAACTACAATCTTGATCCAGGGAGAATCCGCCAACAGCTCAGGGATCAAGTCCAATCCATTATCTTCCCCCAGCTTTAGGTCAACAAACGCAATATCAAAGGATCTATCCCTTCCCTCTTCGACTGCATCCGCTTTGCTTCCTACGGCTATGACATCATGCCCGACGGAAGAAAGACAGTACGAAAGGGTCTTTCTAATATTCGAATCATCATCTACAATCAGGATACTAAACGATAGAGGCTGCGGAATTAGTTCTTGTTCCACACATCAATGAATACCGGGATCGGCAGCAAACGTCAAGGACATTACCCCCTACAAGGCCCCTGGATTAGAACGGCTCCTGAATCATCCAAAGAGGTTTTCCATACGCTTCTAACCCTGTATCAGCCGTTGCAAAACGCATCCCTTTCCATTTATAGTATTATTTAATTATGACGGGTTCGGATTTCTACACAGTTCTCGGAGACTCTTATGACGACCTCTTTCCCCTGGAGCCTTCCATTCTACACTTCCTGGAAGAGGAGTTTCAGCATTCCCAACAGATTTTGGATATCGCCTGCGGAACGGGAACGTATACGATAGCTCTGGCGGAAGCAGGAAAGACCGTCTACGGAATCGATCTATCGGAAACCATGATTGAAAAAGCCCGGGGAAAAGCCCCTCAATGGGCGGACCATTTTCTCGTGGATGATATGCTGACTTTAAAGAACTTGCCGGAAAAAAGCTTCCAGGGAGTGTACTGCATTGGAAACTCCCTTGTACACCTGGATACTTTAGAAGATATCGGGAACGCGCTTCGCCGGTTCCAGGAAGTGCTGGAACCGGGAGGTATTCTCATCATTCAAATTATTAACTTTGACCGGATCCAATTCAAGGAAAACTCTCTGTTTCTTCTTCCTCCTCTTCAAGGGAAAAGGGTAAAAATGACCCGGACCTACAGTCCGGGACCGGACCCAGGACAGGTATACTTCAATACAGAATTGCTTCTCTCTCAAAAGGAACCGCCTGTCTCCAGCAAGAATCGCGTTCCCCTCGTGGCCGTACAAAGCACCCAGCTTCAAAAGCTACTGACCGAAGCGGGATTTACAAAGATTCGTTTCTACGGTTCCTACAACAAGTCTCCCTATAACCCTGGTACTTCATTCCTGACAATTGCCGTAGCAGAGGCTTTAAAATAATACATGGATTCTAAGGGCGCTCATAGAATACACACCCCACCCGCTGAATGTGCTCCTGTACATCCGGATCGGTTATTTCGTGCAAAAGGGACAAATCAAAAGAGTAGGGCAGAAGCAGCTCATCGATCTCATCCATAATGCGGTAGAGGACTTCACGCGTGAGTTCTTTGCCGCCAACTATGGTCAAGTCAATATCGGACCCGTTCTTATAGTTTCCTTTAGCGCGGGATCCGTACAGCACCGCTTTTTCTATTTGAGGGTATTTGACAAATATGCCGCAGATTTTCCGGATCGTTGTCTCCTTCAGACCGAATCGCTCATTCATTCTCCTTTTTCCTTCCAGCCCTGTATGCGAGTGCACAACGCAACAAATTCAGGATAGTACTGCTTCAGCACGGATTTTCCAATTCTTTTTGCCAGATCCTCGTTGTACGTATGGGTTGTGAGCGTCCTGTCTTTCAGCATTGCCATCCAGGTTTCTCCGTCTATAATTAGACCGCGGCGGAATGCTAGCCGAATTGTATCACGGCTTCCATGTATCTCTGTTTCCCCTTGCATTTCTAGATAGTCTTTGAGCGTGTTCCAGGCCAGTTCGTATGTATACTCAAACGCTTGTATCAGCCCTTGT
>JAGODW010000349.1 GCA_017998025.1 Spirochaetales bacterium | reverse complement strand
GAAGAAGAGGATTATCAGCATACTCCCGGACGAAATTTTCCCAGTTTCTTCGTCCTTCTTCGGTAAATTCCCGTTTACGCTGAATAGAACTACGGAGATCCCTTAATCCCACTCTTTCAGAAGGAAGAGGATCCAGTTCTTTCTGTATCGATAGGTACTCTTCTATCATTGATAGGTAACTGAAAGATCCTTTCGTCTTTACCAGTTGATCGACCCAGAGGGGTATATAATCCTGGAGCAACTCCCAGTACACAGGTACTGGTCGCCCCTCAAAAATAGGCGTGGCTTGATACCAGAGTTGGTCTGCCTGTCGCGCCAATGGATGCTGGACCTGAATCTGTTGAAAAATAACTAACGCTCGTTCCCACAATCCTTGCCGATAGAGAGTCTCTCCTTCCTCATAGGAATCCGCAATCCATACTGTAAACTCTTTAGAAACCGGTAGAACCTTATCCTGCAGGAAAAGGTGCAATGCTCCCCGGATCCCCTCAGGAGAGGTAGCGGAACTCCTTCCTCCGGATAGACGCTGGGTAAATCCAAGAAAAAAATCCTCCCGTTGTCCTGGCCGGATAAGAACCAATTTTCGGTTCTGGTCTTCCAATGCAACAGCAGTTTCTGCCGCGGTTTTATAAAGGAGCGAAGCATTCTGAAAGACCTCGATAAATGAAGGTAGGACGTCTCTAACCTCCTCTATCTTTCTCCTACGCAGGGCATCTATCATTTTTTGGGCTGCCGAATCATACTGACCTTTTGCCTGGAGAAAGGAAAAAGAAGTTTTATTCAATGTATCCAGTACTGAAAAAACGTGGGATTCGACAATGTTTCCATACTTTGCCTGCAAAAACGATTCTTTTCCAATATCAAACCCACTCAGGTAGAGCTCTATTGCCTGGAAATAATTCTTTTCTTCCAATGCTTTTGTAGCCCGAGTCATAATATCGTTGAATCGATTCTGATTATAAACGAACTGAGCCGATTCCTTGGCTTTGAACAAGGCAACTTTCGTTTCCTCATTGGGGGCAGCATCCAGCGATTCCAGTTCACGGATAATAGAGAGCGCCTTCTCTACATCCTTCTGTTCATAGAGGACATCGATCAGCTCTTCATACTTATCGTAGTATTCTCCCCGGATTGTACGTATTCTGCGGATCAAATTCTCTGCTTCTTCCATTCTTTCCGGGTCTTTTCGTGCTACATCCGCCAGAACAAGGAGAGCTTCATTGTATCGTTTCTCAATAATTAAATTTCGAGCGACGGCAATAGGATCTTCCTTTGATCCACCTGCCGGAAGAAGAAAAAGAGGGAATAGTAAGAGTCCTAAACAGAGCCCTATTCTACAGAAACGCCCTCCCATCATAGATTTAAACAGTCCCTCTTTATAAAATAACTTTTTTCCATCATATCAGGTTTTAGAAATTCTTGTTATCTATGTATCGGCAAAAAAAACAGAGATGTATCAAGGAATAATTATTGCCGATAATAGATTTTAGCGGTATGCTGAGGTATATTGTTAAAACGATGAAAAAATGTTTGGGGATTGGGATACAGATTCTAATCTTCCTCTTTGCAGTGCTGGTTCAGGTCTCACAAGTTGATGCATCCGAGTTTCAGGATATCTATGGAGATGCAGCCGAGTTTTTTGATTTTATGGAGGATCCGAACACAGGGTTAACCGTTTTTCCTACCCTTACGATTCCTATGGGAGGAGAGTATGAAGGGATGGGAACAGCCTATACAGCTGTAGCCCGGGATTCGAGCTTTTTTGACGCAAACCCAGCAGCTTCCTCTATCCTGGAATATACGGAGCTCGGGTTTCTACATAACAACTGGATCGCCGATACAAACATAGAGGGAATTGCCTATACCCGACACAAAGAACATACAGGGTATGGGTTTGCAGCAAAGTTTCTCTATGTTCCTTTTACCGGCTATAATATTTGGGGTGAGCGCACATCGAATGGTTATTATTCGGAAACCATTGGCATATTTAACCTATCTAGAAACTTCTTTTCTTCGTATGAATTTTTCGGTCTATCGGTAGGGAGCAACTTAAAAGTTGCTTTTCGGCATATTCCCGAATCCATCGCTTCCGGGCAGTCTGCCGTAGGCGTCATGACGGACATCGGAGCATTAACCCGCTTCAATTTTCTTAAATTTTACCCGTCCCGGACCAAGAATGGTTCTGCAGGTATCACCATAAAAAATCTGGGACCTAAAGTTCTGGATGAACCCTTACCCATGTCCGCCACGTTTGGAATCGGATATTCTCCGCTACGACCCTGGCTCATCGCCTTTGACGTAAATGTCCCCTTTAGTTTTGAGCCCGATACATACCCTGCAGAAAAGATGGGCTTTGCCTGGGGGACTCGTGTCTCCGTAACGGATTTTTTCAATGTGCAAAGCGGTTTTTTGCTGAAAGGAGGGAATCCCCGCTTTAGCCTGGGGAGTACGGTAGAGATAGAGAAAATCTCTTTTGTTGTAAACTATACCCTCGATATGACCACCCAATTCACCAACCTGGATCGTTTCAGCATTCAACTCAAGATAAACCTGGGAGATGAGGGGAGAAAAGAGAAGGCATTAAAAGTGGAAGAATTATACCTCCAGGCAGTCGAGGCATTCGCTCAGGGAGAATATCAGAAGTCTTTAGAGCTCTGCGACGAAGTATTATCTATGGATTCCACGTTTACGCCTGCAAAAGAAACCATTCAAGCCATTGAGAGATCCCTCGCTCTCCAGAGAGAGATTGAGGAACGACAAAAGATCGAATGATCATTATAGATGGGCATTTCCTTCAGAAAGACCTGTTCCTTAGATCAAGCAAGGCTTCTCTTTAAAAAAAGATAAAGAATCAAAAATAGTTCAGGACTCTCTATCTTCTTTTTCAGGTAATGAGTTACCCTCCCTTTTTCTAAAAGATAGAGAAACCGATTCCGCTTCCTAGGAGGAATCCGAAGTTCAAGACAACTTAAAA
>JAGODW010000348.1 GCA_017998025.1 Spirochaetales bacterium | reverse complement strand
ATCCTTTATTGATCCCTTTAAGCTCTACAAGTGGAGAACTCATTATCCCCTCCTGCGATTCTTGATCCGGTCTAAGACAGCAGCCAGCACGATAATTACTCCTATAATAGCCGTTTGCCAGTAGGGAGACACTTTCATCAGTACAAGCCCATTTCGAATAATCCCCATGATGGCTGCTCCGATCAACACTCCCAATACCGTTCCGCTTCCTCCGGATAGAGAAGTTCCTCCAATTACCGCAGCGGCAATGGCGTCCAATTCCCATCCGGTTCCCGTATCCGGCTGTGCTGAATTAAACCGGGCAACCAGAATGATCCCCACGATGGCAGCAGCCGCACCAGAAATGATGAAAATAGTTAATTTTATCACTTTAACCCGAATACCGGAAAGAAACGCAGCCTCTTCGTTCCCCCCAATAGCATAGAGCCTTCTTCCAAAAGCTGTATAGGTAAGCACGAAATGGGCCACCACTGCTAAACCAGCCATTATCCATACAGGGATGGGAATGCTTAGAAAATCCCCCTGCCCGATTACAAGAAAAGCAGTCGGTATATTGATAATCGGCCACCCTTTGGTAAAAATCAGGATCGTCCCCCGTGCAAAGGAAAGCATCCCCAACGTTGCAATAAAGGGTGCAATGCCCACGTAGGAAGCGAGAAGGCCGTTTATTGCACCAAGCAGCATCCCTCCTAGTATCCCAAGAAAAATGCTCAGGATGATAGGAATACCGGCTACCATGGCTCCTGCTGCTATTACGCCGGACAAACCCATAATAGAACCTACGGAAAGGTCTATTCCGCTGCTTAGAATAACAAACAGCTCTCCCAACGCCACAATCGCTACAAAGGATATCTGGCGGGATACTAGGTACAAATTGCTTCCGCTCAAAAATTTGGGGGCAAACAACCAGATACCGAACATCAATATAAGTAAAGCGAGAAATATTGCAGATTCCCGGGCAGCAAACAGTTTTTTTAAGGCGTTTTTATGGATAGTACTCATTGCATCTGCCATTTTCTATCTACCCTCCATCCTGGTAAGAGAGGTTTGCCCCTGCGAGTTTTTCTACACAGGGGCAAACGATACCCGGTATTTATTGCGGTGAAAATTCCTTCTTCATTTCTTCCATGTAAGTATCTACATTGGATTTATCCACAAATAAAACGCCGGTGTCTATAACCTTGGGGATCGATTCGTTCTTCAATGCTTTTAAGAGCATTTCAACAGAAAGCCATCCCATTTTGTAGGTCTTCTGTACCACACAGAACGCGACTGATCCATCCCGTATGCCCTGCAACGTATCCTTCAGATCATCAAATCCTCCAAGCATAATCTTGCCGGCCTTGCCTTGCTGTTTCAGTACAGCGGACGCCGCAGGAGCCCCTTCTGCTGAAACGGCAAAGATACCCTTCAGGTTAGGATAAGCCTGCAGGATCGCTTCGGTCTTATTAACCGCTACAGCAAAATCACCCTGAACATCTACAACATCGAGTACTTTAATATTGGGCGCAACTTCCGCCACGGCACGCTTGAAGCCTTTGGTTCGAAGATTTAAATTGGCTGCTCCCAGACCCCCTTGAAGGATGATCAACTCTCCACTGTTTCCCATTACCTTTGCCATTCTTTTTCCTGCCTCATATCCAGCCGTCTCATTATCCGTTCCAATGTAGGTAAGTGCAGCACTGGAGGGCGCGGGGGCATCGAATGTAATTATCTTTATTCCCGCTTTCGTTGCCTCATTGATTACCGGCACAAGTCCCGCATCGTCCAGGGCAGAGATAGCGATTCCGTCTACTTTACGCGCAATCAAATCTTCTATAACCTTTACCTGCAAGGGTAGCTCAAACTTCTGGGGGTCCACCTTCTCTGCTACAACACCGTACTTTTTGGCAGCATCCAAAAACCCTGCAAAGCACGGCTCGTAATAGGGGTGGACTCCTTTTGTCACCATCACTAAGACCGGAGTAGAAGCGGTCTCGCCTTTCTTCTCTTTTGTTCCGCCGGCAAAGAGAAGACCTGCAAGCAGAACCATGCAGAGAACTACCAGAATACCTCTTTTCATAGTTTCCTCCTGAAACGTGTTTTACCACCGCTCAACGAGCGGTTATGGTTTCGATCCTATACCATCGCCTCCCTCGCATATTCTAAATCCGGCGATGGAGAAGGCAGCAGATTTTCTTTCATATATATATGGATGGGAACAGGTATTTTCGGGTGAATATCCTGCTGGAGCACAACGTACCGATACAGTTGATACACAGCCTGGTACCCCTGGTACTCAGGACGCTGAGAAATCAGTACGTCTATGAGTCCTTCCCTGAGGAGCCTTTCGTTATCGGGCACCAGATCGTATCCAATAATGGGAATATGCTCCGTATTCCGGCGGTTCACCATTTCCGCCACCGCATGAACCGACGCATTTGCTACAAAAATGCCCCGGGGAGAGGGAATATCTTTCAGAAGTGTTTGCAGAAATGTCTCCCGGGTTCCCCGGTGGTCCATATCCTCGCAGGTTCTTACCTCTGTACGAAATGCGGATCCCTGTAAACTCCAGTATGATAGGAACCCTTTGATCCGTTGATGGATATGAAAATCCTCACTATGGGGACTGAGTGCGCAGAACGTTCCCGGCAGTTTACTGGAAAATAAGGCCAACAGTTTTCCAGCCAAATACCCCCCGCTATAAGGATCCTGACCGATTTCGGTAACCGGTGAAGCATCCGGAAGCGTGGCATCAAAAAAAACATACGGAAGCCTGGGAGGAAACGAGTGAATCCAGCGACTCGTTTCTGCTGGAACAACAGGAGCCAGCAGAATGCCGTCACAAGCGTCCAAAGGGATCTTTCTTGCTGCTTTCCAGAAAGACTCTCTGCTGTACCGATCAAACTCCGCGAAATGTATCCGAATCCCAAACGCACTCAGCTCATCCGCAGCCCTGTGAATTCCTTGAAAGATAATATTCCAGTATCCGGAATCTTCGTCCCTCCGG
>JAGODW010000347.1 GCA_017998025.1 Spirochaetales bacterium | reverse complement strand
CCTTCGGTAATAGGGGAAACCTGCTTTTCCCCCTTTTCAATGATCGCACGAACCAGTCCTCCTTCCTCCTCTACCCCGATCAGTTTGTTGCCTGTCATGGAGCACCAGGATTTTATATCGCGGGCAAACCCGGGGTCCGAAGCGATTTCCAGGATCCGTTCTCCAACAGGGATTTGTTCCATCGCACCCTTCAGTTTCATAATAGGGCCCGGGCACTGCATGCCGGTGGCATCAAGCCTGGTGATGTTTACCGTGCCCCCTGCGCTGCCGCGGGTCTCCGGGTTGGCCTGGTAGATCCGGTCGTCTTTCCCGATAAAGTCCTTTTCGAATATATCCTCATTGCTCTGCTTCTGGGTGGCTATCTGGAAGGTTTTGTATCCTCCGGAAAGGTTGTAAACGTCTGTATACCCGTTCTGAAGTAGGATCCGTTCTGCTACATAGGCCCGGAGACCCGCGGCGCAGAATACAATTATAGTTCTATCCCGCGGTATTTCCGAAAGGCGGTTCCGGACTTGATTATGGGGAATATTTACCGCTCCTTCGATAGTTCCCAGGGCATATTCTTCCGGGGTACGTACGTCGAGAAGAAAAAGAGTAGGCAAATCCTTCTCCAGGAGTTCATGCCATTGGATGTGTCGGGAACGCCCCAGCAGAATATTTTCCGCCACAAAACCAGCTATGTTCACCGGATCCTTCGCAGAAGAATACGGAGGAGCGTAGGCATGCTCGATTTCGGCGAGTTCCTGTACCGTTCCTCCGTGCCGGAGCACGGTGGCAAAAAGATCAATCCGTTTATCGACTCCCTCGTATCCTACGATCTGAGCTCCATAGAGTTTTCCTGATTCTGGATGAAAGGTCAACTTAATGCTGAGCCCTTTTGCTCCAGGATAGTACCCTGCGTGGGACGAGGCGTGAAAGTTGATGGCCTGGTACGGAAGTCCTTCTGCTTTGAGGCTCTTTTCGGCAAAGCCTGTGGATGCGACCGTCAGATCGAATACTTTGGCAATAGCTGTAGCCAGAGAGCCGGGATAGGTTTTTTTATTCCCAAAAGCAATATTGTCTGCCGCAATGCGTCCCTGTTTGTTTGCGGGTCCTGCCAGGAATGTCAGGGCTGGCTTTCCGGTAATCGGGTTGGGGAATTCGATCGCATCCCCCAGCGCATAGATATCCGGATCAGAGGTTTGTAGGTAAGGATTTACTTTGATTCCTCCAGCGGAACCTATCTCAAGTCCGGCAGCTTTAGCCAGCTTTGTGTCTGGCCGTACCCCGATGGAAAGAATTACCAGATCGGTTGCGATCTTTCTACCGCTTTTCAATGTGACGGTTAGAGATTCATCCCCCCCCTCAAAGGAGGCTACACCGTCGTTCAAATAGAACTCGACATGTTTTGTCTTAAGGTGCTGATGGACTTCTGCAGCGATTTCGTAGTCCACTACGTTCATTACCTGTTGAGCCATCTCTACAATCGTAACTTGAAGTCCCCGATGGTGTAAGTTCTCTGCCATTTCCAGCCCGATGAATCCTGCCCCTACGATTACTACCCTTCGTGGCTTTCGGGTATCTACAAAATTTTTAATATTATCCGTATCCACTACACTCCGCAGGGTAAAAATCCGCTCATCATTGATGCCGGGGATCGGCGGCTTTATGGGTTCTGCTCCGGGAGATAGCACCAGCTTATCGTACGATTCCTTGTACTCCCGGCCTGTAGCCGCTTCTTTTACCGTAACGGTTTTCCCGTCGCGATCGATTTCAGTAATTTCCGAGTTTATCCGTACTTGAACATGAAAGTTCTGTTCAAACGTTTCTTTTGATACGACAAAGAGATTGTTTCTATCCTGGATCACTTCCCCTATATAATAGGGCAAACCACAGTTGGCATACGAGATGTACCCGCCCCGTTCAAAAAGCAGGATTTCTGCCTGTTCTGCGTTCCGGCGTAGACGCGCTGCTGTGGTTGCACCTCCGGCTACCCCTCCTACGATTACTACTTTCATCAGGTTCCTCCCCGTTTGATATCGATAAAAAGTGTACTATATTCCATCAATATTAGTCAAGGTTTATATAGAATAATTAATATATCCTGGCGGAAGAATAGTAGAAGGGAAATGAAATAAAAGAAATAAAGAGAGCGTTTTCAAAAATCCACCTTGCTATCCAGGCGAAATTCGTAATCCCTTACATAATAGGGATTTTTGAAAATCGCCTGGATGAAAAACACTAGTTTTGAAAGAGGCTCAAGAATAAAAATGTATCTTTTCTGTACAAACAACAAAGAGGGGAAAATACTAACCCAAAAGAAACCTTATAAAGAAAGGAGTTGCAAGTATGAAAAAGGGTGTATGGGTTCTATGTTTTGTATGGGTAAGTGCCGCTCTCCTGTTTGCTGGTGGAAGTAAAGAGGCTTCCTCAAAAAGCACGAGCGGTGAAATACCAACCATGGTACTGAAATTAGGGCATATTGCTGAGCCCTCGCATCCGTATGCACGGGGGGGAGATTACTTTGCAGAGCTGGTGAAGCAGAAATCCGGAGGCAAGATAGAGATAAAAACCTTCCACTCTTCTCAGCTGGGCGATCAAAAGTCTCTCATTGAAGGCTTGATTTATGGAACAATCGATTTAGCCCTGGTAGGAACAGCAGCTCTGGGACAGTTTCAGCCCCAGATCAGTCTGTTCGATCTGCCTTTCCTTTTTGATGATCTGGAACATACCTATAAATCTTTGGATACCGTTGGGATGGAACTCGGGGCTGCCCTGGAGCCAAAAGGCATTAAATTGCTGGGGTATATGGAAAACGGTATACGGCATATGACAAACAATATTCGGGAAATTAAAAAACCGGAAGATATGAAGGGCCTTAAAATTCGGGTTCAAACGAACAAAATATTTGTTTCGATGATGAAGGCGCTGGGTGCTTCTCCAACTCCCATGTCTTTAGGGGAACTCTATTCCGCCCTCCAGCAAGGAGTAGTGGACGGGCAGGAGAACCC
>JAGODW010000346.1 GCA_017998025.1 Spirochaetales bacterium | reverse complement strand
GGCTACGGGAATTCACCGGGATGCACTGTTCCATCTGGTGGAAATCATCCGCACAACTCTCCATACAAAACAGGAACGGTGCAGAGTTCTTCAGGACAAACGAAGCCGTATTCTTTTCCGCATCTGTTCCTTGATGGATGAGATTCAAACCAGCACAAGCGATACAGTAAAGGAAAAGTTAAAAAACCGCCTATCCCGTGAAAAAAAGAGCTATCAACTGGTAAACAAACGATTAAGAACGATGCATCTAACTCCCTCTCATCAACAGATCGCAGAAATGCTAGGGATCCCCAAAGGATCGATTGACTCTACACTCTACTATTTAAAAAAAGGGGAAAAAATAAGCGTATTCTAAACGAATCCTACTTCCTAAAGAAATTGAATTTCTGGTAAAGTGCTTCTATGCGCTTAATCCTTGCATCTGGAAATAACCATAAGCGGGAAGAGTTAGAGGGAATCTTCAAAAATCACCCTCTTTTTCTTCCTCAGGATCTTGATATTCAATTCTACCACGAAGAAACAGGGAACACTTTCTGGGAAAATGCCCTGGGTAAGGCAAAATCTCTTTTTCAAGAGGTAGAGAAACGGAACATCGAAGGGTATTCCGTGCTGGCAGACGATTCGGGTCTCTCTGTTGAAGCCCTGGAAGGGGCTCCGGGAATCTACTCAGCCCGATTTGGAGAGCAAGAGCTGGGACGCAAACCAACTCCGGAGGAACAGCACCGGCTTTTATTGGATCGTATGAAACATCTTCCCGATCGCAGGGCACGGTTTATCTGCTGTATGGTACTGATGGTCAGTAAGGATCGATGGTTCTCTGCTCAAGAGACACTGGAAGGGGAGCTTTCCTTTGAACCAAAAGGAACCGGAGGATTCGGATACGACCCCCTCTTGTATATCCCCTCTAAAGGTAAAACAGTAGCTGAACTAAGTATAGAGGAGAAAAACAGGATTTCTCATCGAGGCGCTGCAGGAAAAGCGCTGAGAATAATTATTGAACACCATTTGGAGAGAGAAGACATATGAGTATACCCCAACGAAAAGATGTTCCTGCTGAATATCAATGGGATCTTTCTTCCCTTTTCCCTGGAGATGAGGCATGGGAACAAGGATTGAAAACGTACAAGGAGATGATTAAAAAGATCCCTGATTTCCAGGGGACTTTAAACTCGTCCGTGGAAGCTGTGAAGATCTGCCTTGACTTTATGACAGAACTGGGAATCTTAGGCGAACGGCTCGCCTACTATGCGCATCTCCGCCTGAGTGAAGATGGGGGCGATCCCACGAATCAGGACCGGTGGGGACGATTCCTTCAAGTAGCTACCCAGGCAGAGGCTCTTGCCGGTTACCTGAAGCCAGAACTTCAATCAATTCCGCCCAGACAGATGGACCACATTCTAAAAGAACTGCCTGAGTATGGAATCATGCTCCGAAAAATTCTCCGCTATAAGCCCCATACCCTTGGGCCTTCGGAAGAGCGGCTCCTCGCTCTTCAACAAGAGACGAATGAGACTGCGGAGAAAACTTTCGGCGCTCTGACGGATGTCGATTTCGATTTTGGAGTGATTCCAACCCCTGACGGTGAAAAACCTCTTACGCATTCCACCTTTCAAGCCTTCATGATGGATTCGAACCGTTCTATTCGAGAGAAGGCCTACCAACAATACATGGGTTTATTCGATTCACACAAAAACACCCTCTCTACCCTGTATAGTGGAAATGTACACCTCGACATCTACGTTGCCCGGGTCCGGAACTTTCCCTCGGCTCTTCATGCAAAATTATTTCCCGATGATGTTCCTCCGGAACTCTACTATCAGCTCGTCCAGACGGTTCATGAAGGATTTCCTGTCCTCCACCGGTACTATGAACTCAGAAAAAAAATACTCCACCTCCCTGCTCTGCACATGTACGATACCAAGGTTCCTTTAGTACCGGATATTCATATCCGCCATACGTACGAAGAAGCGGTAGATACCGTGATCAAAGCCCTGGCTCCTCTGGGGGAAGAGTACTGTTCCATCCTGAAAAAAGGTCTCCTGGGGAAATGGGTTGACCGATACGAAAACAAAGGGAAACGTTCCGGCGCTTTTTCTGCCGGTTCCTATACAGGGGATCCATACATCCTGATGAATTTTAAAGAAGATATGCTTCGGGATGTATTTACCCTCGCTCACGAAAGTGGACACTCGATGCACTCGTACTACTCTGCCCGGAACAATCCTTTTCAACACTATGAGTACAGTATTGTTGAGGCAGAAACTGCCTCTACGTTCAACGAACAACTTTTAATGCATTACTTTAAGCAAACGGCATCTTCGGAAGAATTTCAGCGATACCTCACGGTAAAACATATTGATGACATTATCGGTACATTCTTTCGGCAGACAATGTTTGCTGAATTTGAACTAAATTGTCATACTTCGGTGGAAGAAGGGATCCCTCTTACCGTAGAAACCAGCCGGAAAATCTACCGGAAACTTCTGGAATCTTACTTCGGTACTGCCGTTACTCTAGAGCCAGAGGACGATCTGGAAGGTTTGCGGATTCCCCACTTTTATCGGGCGTTCTATGTATACAAGTACGCAACCGGACTGGCCGCAGCGATTGCTCTATCCCGTAAGGTCCTTCAGGAGGGAGAGGTGGAGAGAACCCGCTACATAAACTTCCTGAAAACAGGAGGTTCGTTGTTTCCACTGGATTCACTTGCCCGGGCTGGAGTAGATCTAAGAGAACCTGAACCCCTGAAAGAAACAATCAATCTATTTAAAAGCCTTATTGAGAGGTTAGAGGCGTTTCAGACTTAGTGGCAATTCCCCATCCCGCGGAATCGATAAAAATGGGCAGATTGAACAGGGTATACGGCGTAAGATAGTCAAGATCCGGGTTGGGGAGATCTCCCAGTTTTTTTCGATACTCCTGAAGGGTACGGTATTGGGCTGGTGTCAGGATCACTGCTTCTGCCCCTCTCCCTTTCTCCCTATTTTCGAGA
>JAGODW010000345.1 GCA_017998025.1 Spirochaetales bacterium | reverse complement strand
GCCGAACCCACGGATTGCATCGAGACAAGCCGGTTTTCTACTTCCTCCAGCACCTGGGGATCGGCTCCGGGGAGCGTTTGAAGAAATAATCCGCCCGCCCCCAGCACCTTTCCGAAGCGGTCGAACTTAATGCTCAGCACAAAGGCGGTCGGTGTCTGTTCGGATCGAAGGTAGTACCGGGCCAGATTCATGGCAAGGCTTCCCTTTTCCAGTTCCACTTTTCCTGTAAAACTGGTTCGGGAACCCTCGGGGTACCGGGTTAACGTGAGGGTTCCGGCTCCCCATAAATTCTCCAGATGATAATCGTCCAGCGGTGCCTCTTCCAGATCAATAGGATTATGGAGAAGGTATCCACGGACATCTCCCAGGGCGTTGGCTTCCACCGAAGCCCCCCGTGCAGGGCCATTGCATTCTACCAGCAGCCTCATCCGATCTTTCCCTTTCATGCTTGCCGAAACGAGTGCAGCTCCCAGGTATGCATGCCCCAGAAGTAGGGTTTCCAGGGGACCCAGCTCATGATTCGCCCGCATGGAAAGAACCATCCGGGTTCCATACACGATAACGCCTCTAAGGTTTACCCCTTCAAGAATAAACGGATACAATTTGTCTTCGACCGTCAGGGCTTTTGTATCGCCTATCTGTCGATCGTCCAAGGGTTTCTGAATCATACACTCCTCTGGATCCAGTGTTTAATCATCATAGTACAGCTCATTGATCTCATCCCAGGCTTCTGGTTCATTGGAGCGCAGACGGGAAAGCATCTTAAATTCCCGGGCTACCAGTTTCATCCTGCGGATACGGTTTGTTTCAGCGGATACGCCGGAATTTCCCCATTCCTCTACTACGGTAGGATTTGATTCCAGCGCCGGGGGATCCGCAAACGCGATTTCCTGTAACTTATTCAACACATCTTCCTTCGTTAGACGGATAAAGTCCTTAGCCACACTATCCAATAGGTTTTGATAGTGTAGCATCTCCAGGTGATGAGCAGCAGCCTCAATTTCAGCGGCAGAATGGGCTGGTAACAATTCTATTTCCCGGCTTAATTGATGGTATACTTCTATTGCGTTGCTCATACACACCTCCTCTATAGGAATTCCCTCTAGAGAAATCTACTAGGTATCGAGACAGAGTTCAAGGCACGATCGGACGGTATGTCGGTTGTTTGTACCGTAACGCCCGGGTAGCGTTCAGTACAGCCAGGAGGGCTACCCCTACATCGGCGATAACTGCTTCCCAGAGAGTGGCTGCCCCTAAGACGCCAAGGGTTAGGAAAAGAAACTTCACCCCCAGAGCAAAGAAAATGTTCTCCAGAACAATGTAGCGGGTACGCCGTGCCTGGGCAATCGCCTGGGGAACCCGGCGGGTGTCATCCGTCATCAACACTACATCGGCACTCTCAATGGCAATATCCGAACCATCCCCCATGGCAATTCCTGCATCGGATCGTGCAAGAACCGGAGCATCGTTGATCCCATCTCCCACGAACAGCACGGTTCCCTTTTTCTTTGGATCCTGAACAATACCTTCCAGTTTCTCCACCTTGTCTGCAGGCAGCAGGTCGTGGTGAACTTCTGTAAGTCCGAGGGAAGCGGCTGTACGTTCGGCCGGGCCCTTTCCATCCCCGGTAAGAAGTACGATCCGCTTGACCTGAAGGGAGCGGAGCTCTTCCAGCGCCTGTTTTGCATCCTGTTTGATCGAATCACCCAGTTCAATCTTTCCTGCATAGGAACCCGCTACCGCTACATGGACCACCGTATTGGAAGGAGGCTCGCAGGGATGGGGCACACCCGCCAGATGGAGGATCCTATCATTCCCGGCAAATACTTCGTGGCCGTTTACTTTTGCATGACTACCGTGACCGGGGATTTCCTGGTAGGTTCCTTCCTCTAAGGGAGGATTCGGTTTTCCTGTGGAAGCCCAGAAGGTTTGAATTGCCTGAGCCAGGGGGTGGTTGGATCTTGCACTGGCTGCCGTAGCTGCTTCCAGAAGTTCTTCTGGAGAAAATTTCCCCGCGGGAACCAGGTTTTTAATGGTAAAGTTGCCATCCGTGAGGGTCCCCGTTTTATCGAATACCACTGTTTCTGCTTCGGCTAACGAGTCCAGAACTGCCGCTCCCTTAATCAGTATCCCCTGTTTTGCCGCTCCCCCCAGTCCCGCGAAGTAGGTTAGGGGGACACTCAGTACCAGCGCGCAGGGGCAGGAGATTACGAGAATTACCAGAGCCCGATAGATAGAAGAGGATAATTCCTGTCCCGGTATAAGGATAGGGGGAATAAAAGCTACCGCAAGGGCTATCAGTACCATCGCAGGGGTGTACCATCGGGCAAATCTGCGGATAAACAGTTCTGCACGGGCTTTTGAGCGGGTAGCCTGTTCAACGAGAGAAATGATCCGTGAAGTGGCAGATTCTGATACAGGACGGGTGCAGCGTATCGTGAGAGCACCTTCCTTAACAATAAAACCTGCCAGGGCTTCTGTCCCGGGTTCGGCTGATCGGGGCAGGCTTTCTCCTGTCAGAGCCGAGGTGTCAAAGGAGCCGTTTCCCTGTACCACTTCACCGTCCACCGCGAGCCGCTCTCCCGGCCGTACCTGCACCTGATCTCCTGGCTTAACTTCGTCCGGGTTTACCAGAACCCATTCTCCGTTTCTCAGTATCCGGACAGTAGTCGGCCTGAGGGAAAGGACCTTTTGAATCGAACGGCGGCTTTGCCGGGCAGCCTGCTCCTGAAAAAACTCTCCGATCTTGTAGAGTACCATCACTCCCACAGCCTCTTCCATTGCTCCGATAAAAAAGGCACCTAGAGAAGCGACGGACATGAGGAACAGTTCGTCAAAGACCTGTCCCTGTAAAATATTGCGGAAGGCGCCCTGTAAAACGCTGAAACCTGCCAGGAGGTAGGCGGTTCCCAAACAGACGGCCCCCAGAATGGTTAGCAGAGTGAATTGGGACGGCTCGTAGAATGACTCCCAGAGGAATATCCCCATTGCACCCA
>JAGODW010000344.1 GCA_017998025.1 Spirochaetales bacterium | reverse complement strand
GGTTCAACGTACTCACCTTGGGAGCTCAGCCGGTTTATCATTGCCATAGTTTCAGAGTGAAGGGAACAACCTTTTTTGTCAATGAGATTGGAAAATTTCCTCTTGCTTTTTGGAAAAATCTCCATAAATTCTGAGTGAAAGGGAGGAAATATGTTGCCTGAAACCATCAGTCCTGTACTAGCTGCCCTGCTTGCTACTCTTTTTACCTGGGGTGTCACTGCATTGGGTGCAGGTTTGGTCTTTTTTTTCAAAGAGTTTAATAAAAAGATTCTGGATTCAATGCTGGGATTTGCTGCAGGAGTAATGACAGCGGCCAGTTTCTGGTCTCTCCTGGCGCCATCGATCGAATTGTCTGAAAATTTAGGGTACCTGCCCTGGATACCTCCGTTAATTGGATTTCTTCTGGGAGGGTTTTTCTTGAAGGGGGTGGATAAGCTCCTTCCCCACCTTCATATTGGATTAGAGGAAAAGAAAGCCGAAGGAATGCATACCACGTGGACAAAGAGTATCCTTTTAGTTTTAGCCATCACTCTTCATAACATCCCGGAAGGATTGGCTGTGGGAGTAGCCTTTGGAGCATTGAAAGCGGGAATTCCCTCTGCTACGTTTGCTGGTGCGGTAGCTTTAGCTTTAGGAATCGGGATACAGAATTTTCCCGAAGGAGCGGCCGTTTCTGTTCCTCTGCGGCGGGAAGGTTTCTCTCGTTCCAAGAGTTTCCTGTACGGGCAAGCATCAGGACTCGTTGAACCGCTGGCAGGGGTTCTGGGTGCCTGGCTTGTAACGATCATGCGTCCCATTCTCCCTTTTGCTTTAGCTTTCGCTGCCGGAGCCATGATCTATGTTGTGGTGGAAGAGGTTATTCCTGAAGCACAGGGAAGTGGCAACAGCGACTTTGCCACCCTGGGAGCCTTAATCGGCTTTGCTGTGATGATGACGCTGGATGTAGCCCTCGGATAAGAGAAACTATAAGCCGATATTATCGGCTGCCGCTGACCCCTGGAGCTTGAAAATTCAACAAGTTCCAGCGGGTTACCGTCCTCTCCACAGAGAAGTGATAGATCCCACAATCCCCCATGGGAAGAAGGGGGAACCAGCTCTGAGAACCTAGAGTTACCTTCACGATCCACTGGAGAAACCCTGCATGGGTTACGACAAGGACTCCAGAATGTGAAGGATTCTTTACAGGGGAATTCCCTTTATCCAGTTCCCCGATTCGATGAATTAGCAGATTCCATACGGATTCTGCTCTTTTTTGTAGTTCGTATATTCTCTCAGCCCCCTCTACTCCTTCCCAGCTGAGCTTCAGGAACTGTTGATACATTTCGGGGTACCGAAGACGGGCTTCCTCCAGGCTGATTCCCGTGAATACGCCGGTATGTAGTTCGATCAGAGAGGGGAGCTCCTCGGGAAAAGAAAGACCGGCAGTTTCACTTAAAATTCGGGCAGTCTCTTTGCCCCGCAGGAGAGGGGTAGTAAGCACTTTCACGATAGGTTTCCCCCGGAACCATTGGCCTGTAATTCTAGCTTGCTCTTTTCCTTGTTCGCTCAAAGGGTAATCCTGGCGACCTTGAACAATATCTTTTATATTTCCTTCACTCTTCCCATGCCGGACAAAGTAGAAATCTACCCTTTGTAGTTCGTGAAGCGGTGAAAAATCTATCATACAATCCTCTCCCCTATTTTTTTACAAGAGGGAGTAAGCGGCATTCGCTGCTCCTAATAGGCTGATGCTGTAATCTTTGATCATATAGAGAGGAATTGATTCCAGGAGTTTCCTCAGGGAGGGACGCGGATGGTTTAAAAAAGTTCGGCTGAAGTTGTAGTTTTTTAGAAAGGCTGCTTCGTTCTTTCCCACGATGCCCCCTGCGAGGAACAATCCCCCTGTAGGAAGAAAAGTCAAACTAATATTTGTAGCAAACCGTGCATAGAACCGAACAAAGTAATCAATGGTTTCCCTGCAGATCGGATCCTGCTCTCTTCGCGCAGAAATAAGTGCCGGCAGATCTTTATTCGATGCTCCCTGTAGATCCGAAGGAACGGGTTGACCTTTCTCCTGTGCCTGCTGGGAAAGGTAGCGAAATATGCGGGCAATGCCCGGACCGGAAATGAGATGTTCTGCTTCTGGCCGAATTTTTTCTGTCTGGAAGATATACTCATACAGTTCGTGATGTTCCGGTTCATACCCCATCCAGTCTGTATGTCCTCCTTCAGAGGGACAGGCTATATACCTGCCATGATCCTCCACCAACAATCCTACCCCTAGTCCGGTTCCGGCGCCGATCACTGCCCGGACAAAACCAGTAGGACCCGGCTGAACAGCATCCGGCCGGGGAATTGGTGTAATGCAGGAGCTGTCTGTGGTATTAAGGAGGGGCAAAGCATAGCTGATAGCGGTAAAATCATTAATGATGATCGTTCGGGCGCCTATGAAAGCTTCAATTTCTGCTCCTATAATTTCCCAGGGAACGTTCGTCATGGTACAGCGGTTGTCCCGTACCGGACCTGCTACACTGATACAGCAGAGGCCAATTTGGTCTCTCCCTATTTTCCGTACGATCTCTTCCTGGGTCGGTCTCAAAGCATCGAGGAACGATCCAAGCTCCCCTGTTTTAAAGAGGAATTTAGCAATCAATCGATAGGATCTGCCTGTTTTCCCTGCCAATCCAAGACTGGTATGAGTGCCTCCAATGTCTCCCACTAATATATAGAGATCCGCCTTTGTGTCTGTTTCTATCCAGTGTGCTTCCATCCTATCCTCCTTTGCAATCCGATTAGAGGGGAAGGGGAAGAGGGAGAGAAATATTCCATTTTTCTGCCCAGGGTTTTAAGGTGGGAAGGATTCCTTCATCCAGGATAACACCTTCCTGGAACATCTGGCTCCGGAGTTCTAGTGCCCTATCCCCCGGGACACGGACCCGATCAAAGCCCGAACGGGGAGAAGTATTGCGACACTGTTCTGCCAGCCATCCCATTTCTTTCTGGAAAGCCTTTTTTCCGCTGAAAAAATCC
>JAGODW010000343.1 GCA_017998025.1 Spirochaetales bacterium | reverse complement strand
CCGGAATATAGAGAAATCCTATATATTCCAGTTTCGCAAAAAAAACTGTCTGGGGACCAGGCAGCGCTATCAGCTCCGCAATATTGGTCAGGAGCAGCCAGATAACCAGGTTCAAGTAATAAATCAGAGCCTTTATCGCCGGATCCTTCCGATACGGAAGGAGGATCATCAGTGCAGCTACAAGGCCTATGCTACTGATCGGGGAAATAATAATGAAAAGCAGAAAACTGAAATTCATTCCTCTATATTTTTTTCAATACCCTGTGCAATTTCTATAGATAGGATAGTTACGTCATCGGTAAATTGGTAATTGAGCATGAGATTTCTATAGGTCTTGTAGATAGTTTCTGCCGAATAATCGGGGCTTTGTACAGCAATATTGATCAGCTCTTTAGAACTAAGATTGGAAGCAGACGATATAGATTCAATCAGTCCATCCGTGAAGAGAATAATCCGATCTCCCGGGAAGATTGGATAGGTGATGGAATGGCATTCTGTTCCGATAGAAACTCCCAGCATAGGATTTTCACTTCGGATTGCTTCCTGTTGCTCCTGTCCTATGTACAGAATTGGAGGCATCCCTGCTATAACAACCTCCATCCGGCGATCAGGAATATGAATACCTAGTACGGATATTCCAATGAGTGCATCCGGTGCATTCAAACATATGCAGCTCGTACAGAATCGATTCAAATGCTCTACCAGTTGAGGAAGATTTTTTTTCAGAGTGGGTTTTGTCTCTAAAAGGACTTTTAGAGCAGTACTGAACATCATGGAGATCATTGCAGATTTATATCCGTGACCAGTTGTATCCCCCAGGATCACCAGAAAATGTCCTGGTTCAGTTTCTTTTATATAGTAAAAATCCCCACCGGATTGGTAGGGAACACAGGGCTTGTAAGCGACATCGAATCTTATATCCTCAGATTCCGGGATCGAGTGTGCGTATACCTGTCTCTGAAAATCTCCCGCAGCAGATAGCATATCCTGTAAGCGGTTTCGGAGAATCTCGTTCTCTTTTCTGAGGGTGTACAGATCAAAGGCTCTTTTAACTTCATAACAAAGGTCCTCCCGAGACCAGGGCTTGATAATAAGACTCAAAATCGAAGAATGAACGGCTTTCTGTATTTCATCTATATCCGTATATGCAGTAAGTAAAATTGTCTGGATATCGGGAAAAGAAGAATGGACCTGCTTTATTAGTTCACTCCCCTTAAGATTCGGCATGCGCAAGTCGGTTATTACAAGAAAAATATTCGTATGATTCTTTTCGATATAAGGGATTGCTTCTAAGGGATCGGTGAATTTTGAAACGGTGAAGTCACCTTCTCCCAATTCAAGGCGTATTTCCCGGGAGAGAGATTCTGTAACCCGTACTTCATCATCAACAATAACCAGCTCCACCTATAAACTCACAATACTTAGTTTAAATAAATATACAGTATTTTTTATCAAAAATGAACTAAATTTTTAATAAAGCTTTTTTACTTGTAACAGGTTCGAGGAAAAGAATTACCACCTCGCTCTATGTTCTCTTCTTTCGTGCATCCTTCAGCGAAATCCATTGTATTACTTACATTGTAAAGTTCAACATAAATTCAGCTGAATTTATTGAAATTTCCACAGAATCATCGTTGATTTTCATAAAACTATAATTTATACTTACGGCATGTACGAGAGACGATTGGACATGCGTATCCTCGTCCAAAAAAAATCCCACTTTCTCTTTGGCCCCCGGAGTACAGGAAAAACCACCCTGTTGCGTACTCAGTTTCCGGAACGACCCATCATTAACCTTCTCACGAGTTCGACCTACCTCCCATTGGCTGAAAATCCTGCACTTCTCGCGGATATGGTACGTGAACAGCTGAGAACAGGCGAGATCATCATCATCGACGAGATCCAAAAACTGCCGATCCTGCTTGATGAGGTTCACACGCTGATCGAATCAACCCCGGCCCGTTTTATCCTGACTGGATCCAGCGGTCGTAAATTGAAGCGCAGCGGGGTGAACCTACTGGCAGGCAGAGTCTGGCAGGCTAATCTGTATCCCCTTGTCTCTTCGGAGATCCCGGATTTCGATATTCATCGTTATCTTCGCTTCGGTGGCCTGCCTCAGGTGTATACAAGCGAATACCCGGTGGATGAACTGGACGCATATACCAATACGTATTTGAGAGAGGAAATCCAGGCGGAGGCACTCGCCCAAAACATGGTCCGCTTTTCGCGTTTTTTAAAAACTGCAAGTCTCTCAAACGCTGAACAGATTAATTTCGCAAACATCGCCAATGATTCAGGCATCCCTGCCAGCACAGTACGCGCGTATTTTGATATTCTTTCCGATACATTTACTGGATTTTTCGTGGAAAGCCGTCTGAGTCTAAAAAAACGAAAGGCTGTTGTGAGCCCGAAGTTCTACTTATTTGATACAGGTGTTGCAAACTTCCTAAGAGGAGACACTAATCTTCCGGAGAACAGCGTCGAATTCGGCAAAGCCTTTGAACAGTTCATAGCAATGGAACTGCGGGCATGGCTTTCCTACAGCAAAGTTCGTATGCCATTGGCCTACTGGCGCACCTATTCGGGCATTGAAGTCGATTTTCTGATCGGTGATGATTCCGCTATTGAAGTGAAAGCCACCCGTACCGTACAGGACAAGCATCTGAAAGGACTCCGGGCTCTTAGAGAAGAGGGGATCTCTCCACGTTGTTTCCTCGTCTCATTCGACCCGCAGAACCGAGAAACTCCGGACGGTATCCGTTGCCTTCACTGGTCAAGATTTCTCGAACTCTTATGGACAAACGGGCCTGGATAAGAAAGGATGTAATCGTTCAGCGTGTTGATCACTTGTAACTTCACTTCCGTTGTGTACTTTGGCAGAAGCATGAGTGCATAAAGCGGCGTGCAACCTCATCAACTCGGACTGACAATTTCCCTCCCCTATTCGTCGCAGGGAAACGCACACAATTATACTTTAACATATACTTGACTTAAGATAATTCGACTGATATTTTTACATCTA
>JAGODW010000012.1 GCA_017998025.1 Spirochaetales bacterium | reverse complement strand
CGCTATGCGTTAAAACAAGGCTGTAAAAGTGTAACCCTGGTACATAAAGGGAACATCATGAAGTACACAGAGGGGGCCTTCCGGAACTGGGGATATGAATTAGCCAAAAGAGAGTTTAGAGACGTAATTATTACCCAGCAGGAACTGGGAGAAGGTATGGTTCCCGAGGGGAAGCTACTGATCAAAGATGTAATTGCCGATGCCTTTCTTCAACAGGTCCTTACCCGCCCGATGGAATACGATGTTATTGCCACCCTGAACTTGAATGGTGACTATATTTCCGATGCTCTTGCAGCTCAGGTCGGAGGCATCGGTATAGCCCCGGGAGCGAATATCAATTATGAGTCAGGGCATGCTATTTTTGAGGCAACCCATGGGACTGCTCCCAAATATGCGGGAAAAGATGTGGCGAATCCTAGCTCGGTAATCCTTTCTGGAGTCATGATGTTCCAGTACTTAGGCTGGCAAGAGGCTGCGGACTTGATCGAACGAGGTATACAAAGCACAATCCGGCAGAAAATCGTTACATACGATTTTGCACGATTAATGGAAGGTGCTACAAAAGTATCTACCAGCGGGTTTGGTTCTGCGATTATAGAGAATATGGTTTAGGGAGAAGCGATGGAACGAGGAAAATTCCCCAGAAAATATCTCGTGGTTGGGGTGCTTTTTGTCCTATTTGGAGGAACCCTTCTTTTACGAACGCTGGGGTTTCTCCAGGGAATCATGCCGCTCTGGCCAATTCTGGTAACGATTCTTGGATTATACCTTCTCTACAGAGCCTATTTTCTGGGAGGAAAGGAAAGCCTTGTTTTTTATGGAATATTCTGTTCCCTTACAGGAGCTTTCTTACTACTTTTCAATGCAGATATTCTGGGCCCTCTACGGGTTAAAAATATCTGGCCTTTTTTCATGCTGTTCATCGGTCTTGCGCTATTATTCTACAGCTTTAGAAAAAAAGAGCGGTATCGAATTCGGTACATGATCCCTGCACTTTCCATTGTGTTTCTTTCTGTAGTATTTCTTATTTTCAGTCTGGGATGGGTAGGGGTAAGTCTGCGGATATTTCTGGTACAATTCTGGCCAGGAATTCTGATTTTTGGAGGAGTCCTGTTAATTGTGCTGGATCTACTCCAGAAGAAAAAAACATAGGTTGTTCGTCACATTACAGGTCCTTTGTTTCTTTTTCATGTACGGTTTCACATTCCTTGCAGAGATTTGAATCCAGAAATAGAATCCGATCCCAGGGTAGATTCTTTCCACATTCGGGGCAACGTCTGAGAAACGGAAATGTTTTTTTACGGTACCGGTACAGAGTATAGAGTACTCCTGCCAGGAATGGCCCTATAAGAAGATCAGGGAGTTTGAGAGAAAAGAGACGGGGGGCATGAACAATAGCCCCCGCCCCTATATAGACCCCCAAAATTGCAATCGCCAGATACAGGGTAGCGGTTCTCTTTTTAATTCCCCGGGGTCCCAGACGTTTCTGGGATAAATTTAAGAGAAGGATCCCCATAAAGAGAAAGTAAGCTCCTTTTGCAACCAAACCGGAAATGGAAGTCATATCCCTTATTTTCCGTAGAGAGGCCCGTACGTTGCACAGGCGCGGTAATCCGCTCCCTCCAGGTCCATTCCGAATGCATTCCAGGCACTGGGGCGGAAGATCGTTTCTTCCGGTACGTTGTGAAGGCAGACAGGAATCCGAAGGATAGAAGCAAGGGTAATCAGGTCTGCACCAATATGTCCGTAACTGATAGCACCATGATTGGCGCCCCAGTTGGCCATGACAGTATATACGTCACTGAACTTGCCTTTACCGGTTAGCCGGGGAGTAAACCAGGTGGTAGGCCAGGTAGGATCCGTTCGTTTATCCAGGATATCATGGGTAGGTTCATCCAGGTCCACCGACCATCCCTCTGCGATTTGCAACACAGGGCCCAGCCCCTTCACCATGTTTACCCGGGACATCGTCATCGGCATACCCCCTTCCGTCTTGAAGTCTGTCGAGAACCCGCCTCCTCGAAAGTAATCGAGATTTGCCGGCGGAAACAGGGCGGCATCTAAACAGTTGGCTACGTCCTCCGGAGTGATTTCCCAGTACGGTTTCATGATGGGTTTCCCGTCTTTCCGCTGTTGTCCGGTACCATCCAGACAGGTTGCACCGGAATTGATCAGGTGGATCAGACCGTGCTCTGCAATCCCTTTCAGTGTCTTCCCCGTGACCCGCTTTATAGATTCAGGACTCCAGAAGGTACGGACATCGGAGAAGATTTGTGCGGTACCGGTGAGGAGGTGACCGAACAGCATTGCTACGCCGTTGAGGCTGTCATTTTCTGTAGCAAAAACAAACGGCTGGCGGATCCCGTTCCAATCAAAGGAGGTGTTCAGCATCGTTTCAGTGAAATCACCGTTGGGAAGATGATCCGTCCACTGCCGCTGTCCCTGGAGTCCGGCCACTAAAGCATTGTGCCCCAGCGCTTCTTCACCCCAGCCTGCTGCCGCGAGTTTTGGGTTCCCTATCATCAGGTCCCGGGCGATCAGGGTCATCTTTACTACAAATTCCCAATCCTTGTCCAATTGAGAGCGGGAATGTTTCTTTTTCGGTCTATTGAGATCGAGACCTTCCTTACAGTTCTTCCGGGTCCATTCCAGGGCTCGTCGGTACTCTTCCGGGTCATAGATTTCTCGTTCGATTCTTCGGATGAATTCGACCATGTCGATGTATTCGTTCCTCATCCCCAGATAATCCTGGAAAAAATTTTCCTGCACGACAGACCCTGCGATTCCCATACACACAGTACCCATGCTCAGGTAAGACTTTCCTCTCATGTACGCTGCTGCAAGACCCGCACGGGCGAAGCGAAGAAGTTTTTCTTCTACGTCAGAAGGTATCGATGTATCCCCAATATCCTGTATGTGCCGACCGTAGATCCCGAATGCGGGCAATCCTTTCTGATTATGCGCAGCTAATACTGCAGCAAGATATACAGCACCGGGGCGTTCGGTTCCGTTGAATCCCCATACCGCTTTAATAGTGAGAGGATCCATATCCATTGTTTCAGAGCCATAACACCAGCAGGGAGTTACCGAGAGGGTTACACCCACTCCTTCCCGGGCGAATTTCTCAGCACAGGCAGCTGCCTCGGCTACCCTTCCAATGGTTGAATCCGCTATTACACATTCCACCGGTAGCCCGTTCGGATACCGGAGCTTAGTGGAAAAAAGCTCTGCTGCTGCTTTTGCCATTCCCATGGTCTGATTTTCCAGAGATTCACGGATCCCGCCCAGCCTGCCGTCGATACAGGGCCGTATTCCGATCTTGGGCAGGGAACCCCGAAGCCGTTCCCGGGGAGGGAGCACTTTCATGTTCGTTACATCCGCCATACGTACCTCCTATGTTATTAGATTAGTATCATGATTTTTTTGTTTCAGTATAGCACACATACTGATTAGGCGTAGTCAGGATTTATTTCCGGCGAATTCGTTGTAACATAATAGCAGTAAGAATAAGGACAATACCTATAATATCAGTAACGAAACCGGGATCGATCAATAACAATCCTCCTGCAAGGTACAGTAAGCGTTCCCATAGTTTGGCTGGGCCCAAAAGGTACCCTTCCATTGCGGCCCCTACGCCCAGCATACCTACAAGAGAAGTGGTAAGAACCTGGACTATTCGAAGAGGAGTAGCTCCAATAAGTAAAATAGTAGGATTAAAGGCAAAAATATACGGAATAATAAACGCTGCAATAGCAAGACGGGTAGCAATGAGACCTGTTTTAAAAGGATTTCCACGGGCTATAGCAGATCCTGCATAAGCAGCTAAAGCTACTGGAGGCGTAATGTCTGCAACAATTCCGAAGTAGAAGGCAAAGAAATGGGCAGCCAAAACCGGAACGCCCAGCTGCACTACCGCAGGAGCGGTTATTGTAGAGGTAATCAGGTAGTTGGCAGTGGTAGGTACTCCCATCCCTAAAACCAGGGAAGCAAGCATGGTAAAAATAAGGGTTGGAAGTTTTAAACCACCTGCCAGGGCAATAAGCCCTGATGCCATCTTAAGCCCAAGGCCTGTCAGAGTTACAACTCCAATAATGATTCCGGCAGTAGCACAAGCGATGGCAACTCCGAGAATTCCTCTACCTGCGTTTTCTAAGGCTTCTAGAAGGTCCCGAAAGTTCATCCTTGTGTTTTTCCGCAACATACCCGCCAGAACAGAGGTGACAATTCCGTAGAGGGCTGCTCTCATAGGAGTAGAGCCCTGAATCAGGAAGTAGAGTATTGCAATCAGAGGAATGATCAAATGTCCCTGTTCTTTCAGTACCTTTCCGATGCGGGGAAGCTGATCCCGGGGTACTCCTTTTAGCCCGAGCTTTTTTGCCTCCAGGTGTACCATGATAAAAATTCCGGAGAAGTAGAGAATCGCAGGTATAATAGCTGCAGCAGCCACCTTTAGATAGGGAATGCCCAGAGTCTCGGCCATGAGGAAAGCGGCGGCTCCCATAATTGGAGGCATAATCTGTCCTCCGGTAGAAGAGGCAGCTTCTACCGCACCGGCAAACTCTGGTTTATAGCCGAGCTTCTTCATTAAGGGAATAGTGAAGGTTCCTGTACCCACTGTGTTGGATACGGAACTTCCCGAGATGGTTCCCATCATGGCAGAAGAAATTACAGCGACTTTTGCGGGGCCCCCGGCAGAGAATCCTGCAATTGCATTGGCGATATCGATGAAAAATTTACCGATCCCGGTTTTATCCAGGAAGGCACCAAATAGGATGAATAGGAAGATGAAGGTGGAGCTTACCCCCAGAGGAAGCCCTAGAATGCCTTCTGTCGTATAAAAGAGGTGTCCTACTACCCGTCTGAAGGAGTATCCCCGGTGGTTCAAGAAACCGGGCATGTAGGGCCCCAGAAACGTATACGCAATGAAGCTACAGGCAATAATCAGGATAGGAAGGCCTACCACCCTTCGGCAAGCTTCTAACACTGCCAGTATGCCGATGATTCCCACAATAATATCAAAGGTCGTAAAGGCTCCTGCCCGTTCCATTAACCCTGTGTAGTTATAGGCGATGTATCCTGCCGATAAAGCAGCAACTACACTTAATATTCTATCATACCAGGGAATCCGTGTGTCTCGTACTCCTTTACGTATGGGGTATAGAAGATAGGAGAGGAATAGTACAAACAAAAGATGGACTGCCCTTTGCATCTGGGCGGGCAAAAGTCCAAAGGAAGCTGTGTAGAGTTGAAAGAGTGAAAAAGTTATAGCAACAATCGCCACCAGACGATGATGCATTCCAGTTAGTTTACGATACGCAGATTCCTTATCCACCTTAGCAAGGAGTTCCTCTACATTTAGTTGTTCCTGAGTTTTTGCCTCGGCCATAGTCTCTCCTTCTTTAAAGTTTTTCCTGTAAAATTCGACTTTTCAGGCTGGAACTAATCAACTCTCCCAGGGGCTTCCGGATTATACGTATCTGCAGGAGAGTCCCGGGCGGGGAAAGGGAAGCAAGAGGGATTGCTTCCTCATGGAAGTGTAAAGTAGTATTTGCTTGCCAGGGTACAAAAATCCCTAGTTTTGGGAGCGCTCTCTGGATACCGGTGTATTCTAGATAATCTTTCCCCAGAACGATCCTCCCTTCTTGAGTTTCTGGAGCGGTTGTAACTCCTGCCCCGAAAGAGTGAAACTGGCTAGAGATCAATAGCAAGTTCCTTTTACCATCCGCGGTAAATAAGTCGGTGATGAGACTCTTGTTTACTGAGTGTAGGTAAGAAATCTCTAATCGGTCTGCCTTGTCCCAGGGTTTGCAGTATAAAGTATTCCCCTCTTTTGATTCGACGACCAGGCAATTGGTAACCGGAATATATAGCACTCCCAGCAAAACAACCAAACTGATTCCGGGAAGCC
Organism: Spirochaetales bacterium; assembly: GCA_017998025.1. Classification (GTDB taxonomy): domain Bacteria; phylum Spirochaetota; class Spirochaetia; order DTKZ01; family DTKZ01; genus DTKZ01. The sequence goes on along the minus strand of JAGODW010000012.1, from coordinate 8,092 downwards.
CGTAGCTCCCCAGAATCTTTTTCTGGTGCAAAGTTTTTATTTCAAGATTCCTTTCTCTTTAAAGTACTTTTCGGCGCCCGGATGGAAGGGCACAGAAACCCCTTGAACTGCTTCCTGAAGGGAAAGTTCTTTTCCCTTGGCATGTGCCTGTGCCAGGGCAGGCTGTTGCTCAAATAGAACCTTGGTCAGGTTGTATACAGTCTCAGCCTTTAGATTTTTGTTTACAATAAGCGTAGCTTTAACGGCCAGAGTCTCTGCATCCGCTACCATACCACTGTATGTTTCCTTTTTGATGGTAAAAGGAGTATAGAACTTATATTTATCCATGAGTTTCTGTTTCGTAGCAGGATCAATCGAAAGAAGTTTTACCTTCCCTAAAGTTGCAATTTCCTGGATAGCGGGGTTAGGGATTCCTGCCGTAACAAAGAAACCATCGATTTGTTTATCCTGGAATGCAGAAGCAGATTCCCGGAAAGAAAGATGCTTTACCTGGATGTCGTTGAAAGTTAAGCCATAGGCTTCCAATACTTGCTTTGCATTAGCTTCTACTCCGCTTCCCGCATCTCCTACTGAAATGCTTTTCCCCTTCATATCGGCTACTGAATTAATTCCGCTGTTTGGATTCACTACGATCTGTACAATTTCTGGATACAATGTGGCGATAGTATTGAACGTCTCAATTTTTTCTCCGGCAAAGAGCTCGATTCCCTTATAGGCATAATCCATTACATCGTTCTGCACGATGGCAAGTTCTGCATCTCCCTTGCCGACAAGGCGCATGTTTTCTATGGATGCGCCGGTAGCCTGAGCTGTAACGTTCATCCCCGGAATGTGGGTGTTCCAGATCTGAGCCATGGCCCCTCCAAAGGGATAGTACGTACCCGCAGTTCCTCCTGTAGCAAGAATCAAACTTGTTCGTTCCGCTTCTTTTTCTTTTTGTCCCCCTGCAGTGACAAAAGACAACGCAACAAGCATACATAAGGCAAGATAGAATAGTTTTTTCATTTCATTCCTCCTGCACTCTTTCATACCATGAAAAGAATAGTTGCGCAAGAAGATAATTTATTTCTTGGGATAGAATAACACCGAATGGATCCGTTTTCTTCTGACAGTTTCTACGATAAAGTCCCCCCAGGGGGTTGAAATTCGTTCGTTTTCTTCTGGAATAGCTCCGGCCAGCTCAATAATAAGTCCTGCTACAGTCTGGGTTTCTCGTTTTAAAGGCAATTCCAGCCCTATAGTATCATTTAAATTATAAATAAGTGTATCGCCGAGGATTCTGTAGGAACCATCTGGCAATATCTCAATCTGTTCCTCGTTTCGGCCCTCATCTTCGTCATACATTTCTCCCACTATTTCCTCCAGAACATCCTCATAGGTAACAACTCCTGCCAGCCCTCCATATTCATCGAGAACAATCGCCAGATTCAAATCTCGTTCCCTGAGCAGTGTTAACAGTTTATAGACGCTTGTATGAACTGAGACGAATATAGGAGGGCGCATCACAAAGGAAAGGGGAACTTCCCTATCCCCCTTCATATAGCGATTGATCACCTCTTTGGTAAGTACAATCCCTACAATATGTTCCGGATCTTTCCGGTATACCGGTATCCGGGAATACCCCTCCCGGAGAATCAGGGGAAAGGCGGCGGCCAGGGTAAGTTCCGAGTCAAGGCTGAATACCTGCGTACGGTGGGTCATAATGGCTCGAACAGGGATTTCGCTGAATCGAAGGATGCTTTTCATCATTCGAGTTTTCCTGTTGTCAAGAATCCCTGAATCTTCTGCCATGTCTACCACGTGGAAAAGCCCCTCTAGGGTTAAGATCTGTCCTTTTGCCGGCCCGGTAATCCGGGCAAAGATAAAGCTTACCGCACCAATGAAATAGACTAAAGGTTTCAGCACAAAAGAAAGCCCATGTATGATGTTTACTGTTGCCCGGCAGATTTTTTCATTATGAGCCATGGCGAGACGTTTAGGCACTACTTCACCAAAGATTAATACAACAAGGGTTACCATACCGGTTGAGATTCCCAGGGCAGCGTTTCCGTACGCATTGAGAGTAAACTCGGTAACCAGGGCAGAGGTGGCAATATTTACCAGGTTGTTCCCGATAAGAACTGTAGTAAGGAACGTGTCCGGATGGGTTTTTAATTTTTCTAACAAGGCTCCTTTTTTAGGATTTTTACGCTTTACATGCTGGATCTGGAGTAAAGAGAGAGAAGTAAAGGCCGTTTCAGAAGCGGAGAAAAATCCGCTGAGAAACAAGAGGAAAAATACCAGAGGCCATTCGATAGACATACGGATTCCTTTAAAGACTTTCGGTTGCCCAGCCTGTACGGCGAAGTATCCATACCTTCCGATACCCAGTATCCCGTAGAATATACCGGGCTTCTTCCATATAGGCGTCGAGCAACTCGGGAGTATGCGCATCTGTATTAACCATTACGGGAATATCCTCCTTCTTTAATTCATACAGTATCCAGGGACTGGGATAGACCTGATCCGTCTTTTTACGGGCAATGCCTCCTGTGTTGACTTCCACGATCGGTTCGTACTTACGGATAAAAGGAAACACGTTAAGTACGGCTTCTTTATACCAGGTCTCTGATTCCTTAAAGTATATATTAGCTGAGTTATTTTTTTTGATTAAATCGAAATGTCCTAGAATTGTCGGGTGCAGCTTTTCCAGGAGTTCCGCCATATAGGTATAGTAGGTGGTAACGAAGGATACGATATTTCCATCAAAGTCTTCCTGGAGGATCGCTTTAAAGATATCCGGTGTATTGTCGATCTCCCGATAGCAGTGGTTCCGGGGACTCCACATACAATGAAAGGATCCGATGGTATAGTCCAGATCTGTCTGTTTTGTAAGCCGTACCTGAGGAGCAGGATTCTCATGGATGTGATCTATTTCCAGGCCCAGGAAGATTTCCAGTGTATCCTGGTAGGCAGCTTGCAGTTCTTTAATCTCTTTTAGGTAGCGGGGGAGATCCTCAGTCTTCATGTTTGTCGAGGTTTCAAACGGTACCGGGGCATGGGAAGAGAAACCCAGGGCGGTAAATCCTTTTTTTAAAGCGGTTTCCACATAATCCCGGGCTTCTCCTGTGCCATCGCAGATCGAATAGTGGGTATGATAGTTTGCTTTTATCATTTATCTTTTCCTTCTCCCGGAAATATAGTATGTTTTCACCAGAAAGGAAAACAGAGGAGTAAAGCTCTATGCCGGAACGAATCGTATATATGGATTACAATGCCACGACACCGCTCCATCCGCAGGTAAAACAGGCATTGGTGGATTCCTTCGATATTTATGGAAATGCGTCAAGCATGCATGCTGCAGGACGGCGAGCCTACGAGGAGGTAGAAAAAGCACGAAGAGTCGTAGCGGAATTCCTGGGTGCATATTCTGAAGAGATCGTATTCACCGGGGGAGGGTCTGAATCGAATAATACCGTACTTCAGATGATCAACTGCGGCTCAGCATCTTGCCGGTGTATCGCACGGGGAAAGGTAGGGCTTATCACTTCCCGTATCGAACATCCCAGTGTGTTGAATGTAGCGGAATTCCTGGAAAACAAAGGGATCCGGGTACACTACCTTTCCGTGGATCGAACCGGGAAAGTGGATATGGAAGAGTACCAAAAGGTGCTGGAAGAGCAACCGGCTCTGGTTTCTATAATGATGGCGAATAATGAAATCGGTACGATCCAGGATATATCTGAACTGGCCAGGATGGCGAAGGAGAGGGGAGCACTATTTCATACGGATGCAGTACAGGCTGTTGGGAAGGTACGATTTTCCGTTCATGATTTAGGAGTAGATTACTTAAGTTTTTCAGCTCATAAGCTCTATGGACCAAAGGGCGTAGGAATCCTGTACGTCCGAAAAGGCGCTCCCTACTGCACGTTTATCCATGGAGGACATCAGGAGGAAGGCAGACGTGCTGGTACCTACAATACGATGGGAATTATCGGACTGGGAAAGGCAATCGAAGTAGCCTCCCGGGAAATGGAGGAAGAGGTGTCTCGAATCCGGCGACTTCGGGATAAACTTAAAGAGGGTATCGTAGATCGGATCCCTGATATCCACATCAATGGGCATCCTGCCGATTGTTTGCCGGGGACGTTAAACGTGTCTTTCCCTGGAGCGGAAGGAGAAGCGATTCTCCTGTACTTAGATATGGAGGGTATAGAGGTTTCCACCGGTTCCGCCTGCGCTTCCGGGTCTCTGGAGCCAAGTCATGTTCTTCTGGCTACCGGGGTAGGGGCTGAGCTGGCTCATGGATCGATTCGGTTCAGTTTAGGGAGAGAAAACACAGAGGAGGATGTGGAGTATGTACTGGAAAAACTCCCTCCCATCATTCAGAAGATACGCTCTATGTCGTCCGCTTATGTAGTGGGAAGGAGTGCTTAGATGGAATGGCTATATTCGGAAATTGTGAAGGATCATTTCCTAAATCCCCGTAATGTTCTAGAGGATGAGGCATCGTTCGATGCGGACGGAGTAGGCACAGTAGGAAATATCAAATGCGGGGACCAGATGATGGTGGCCATCAAAGTAAAGGATGGAAAGATAGCGGACTGTAAATGGAAAACCTATGGGTGTGCTTCGGCTATTGCATCAACTTCGATGCTTTCTGAAGTAGTGAAGGGGATGCCATTGGACGAAGCCTATCATATTACGCCGGCGGATATTACAAAGAAACTGGGAGGGCTTCCCGAGCATAAGATCCACTGTTCTGTATTGGGGGACAAAGCACTGCGGGCTGCAATTGAAGACTACTATAAAAAAACGGGACAGGAAGGCCGAATTCAGAAGGAGAAGGCAGTAATCGTGTGTCAGTGCATGAATGTGACGGATAAAGACATAGAACAAGCGGTAAAAGAAGGTGCCCGTACCTACCTGGATCTGCAGAATAAAACCAAGATCGGTACAGTCTGCGGGCAGTGTAAGGAAGCAACGCTAAAACTCCTGGAAGAATATACCCACCTATACGGATAAAGGGCGTTTCGTCGTACATTCCTCCTTTCATTGACAGGATTGATCCCTTTATGCTATGGTTTTAATCGTTCAATAAGCATTTGTTTAAAAGAGGCGTTTTTTAAATCGGGCTGTAGCGCAGTGGTTTAGCGTACCAGACTGGGGGTCTGGGGGTCGAGGGTTCAAGTCCCTCCAGCCCGAAACCTATTCCAGATGAAAGAAACAATGGCAGTTAGCAGCGTTTGTTGCTATATTATAGAAAAAGAATAGAGGAGGTTCCGTATGAAAAGAGTGTTTCTTGTATTCATGATGTTCTCTGTGGTCAGTCTGTTGGTTTTTGCCGGCGGCACTTCTGAAAAGGCAGAGGTAAAACAAGCCGCTGCTCCAAAGGTTATAAAAATTTCTAACGGGCTCAACGAGCAGCATCCGGTAGTACTTGCTGAGAAGGAGTTCGAAAAATACGTTGAAACAAAGCTACCGGGAAAATATGACGTACAGGTGTATGCGAACGCACAATTGGGCGATGATGTGCGGGCAACCGAGGCTGTACGGATGGGAACGCTTGAAATGGTTGTTCCTACCACCTCTCCGGTGACCGGTTTAGTACCAGAATTCAACGTATTTGACCTGCCTTTCATTATTACCAGTGAAAAGGCAGCGGATGCAGTATTTGATGGAAAAGTAGGGGCTAAATTTTCTGCCTTGCTCGAACCCAAGGGATTGAAAAACATCGGCTATATGGAAAACGGTTTTCGGCAGCTGACAAATAATGTTCGGGATGTAAAAAGACCCGAAGATTTAAAGGGCTTGAAAATACGGACTATGCAAAATCCGATCCATTTAGCGGCGTGGCGGGCGATGGGCGCGAATCCTACTCCCATGCCATTCAGTGAAGTTTTTACCGCTATGCAGCAGAAAACAATCGATGGACAGGAGAATCCCATACCTACTATTTATCTGCAAAAATTTTATGAGGTTCAGAAGTATCTTACGCTAACAGGGCATGTGTATAGTCCATTCCTGGTCCTGATCAATAAAAAACTTTTTGATTCTATGCCCCCGGAGGATCAAAAGGTTTTTCTTGAGGCTACTGCCCTTGCAACAAAAATTGAAAGGGAATTGAATAGGAAGATGAATTCTGATTTTGTTACGGAACTGGAAAAGGCGGGAATGGTCGTTACCATTCTTACACCCGATCAAATTAAAGCCTTTCAGGAGGCAACAAAATCTGTATACGATGAATGGATTCCTAAGATTGGGGCGGATATTGTTTCCGAAATACAGGAAGTTGTAAAGCAAAACCAGTAGTAATACCTATCTGGAATAAAGAGGCCGTCTATCAGGTACTTCGAGACGGCCTTTTTCATTGTTACGAGTTATAGGCATTCTTTCTATGGATACAGAACAACGGTACACCCTTTGGGCTACTTCCCTGGCGTCATTTCTTACTTCGTTCATGACATCCTCTTTAAATCTTGCCCTTCCCGGAATAGCCGAAACCTTCCATCTTAGCGCAACGGGCCTGGGATGGATTGTTACTTCATATATTCTGGCTACGGCTGTGTGTCTGCTCCCTGTAGGGAAAATTGCAGATCAGGTAGGAAGAAAAAAGATCTTTCGACAGGTGATCGGGATTTTTCTAGAGAGTTCGGTCTTTTGCGGTTTTGCACCTTCGAAAGAAACCTTGCTCATCTTTCGGGTAATACAGGGGATAGGAGGGGCGATGATTTTTTCGACAAGTGTCGCTCTTCTGACAGAGGTATTTTCTCCGCAGAGAAGAGGATGGGTCCTGGGAATCAATACCGCGGCTGTGTATACAGGGCTTTCGTTAGGGCCCGTCTTAGGAGGCCTGTTAACTGAATACGGAGGCTGGCGCAGTATTTTTTTTGCTTCGCTACTGCCAGGAGTACTTGCTCTTTTTTTCCTGGCGCACGGGAAAGAGAAAAAAGGATATGAGAACACACAAAAGAGTTTCAAAAACATCTACAAAAGTCTCGATGTCCCAGGTACAGGCTTATATGTTCTCTCGATTGTTTGTTTTATGCTGGGATTTTCCCGAATTCCTACACTCCCGGGATTCCTATTAACCGGTATAGGGGTAAGCCTTCTTACCTGGTTTATTACGTTTGAGAAGGAGCGAACGCATCCTCTCTTAAACATTCGGCTTTTTACGACAAACCGAATATTTGCTTTTTCTAATCTTGCGGCTCTGATAAACTATAGTTCGACTTCTGCCGTATCCTATCTTTTAAGTTTGTACCTTCAGTACATTCGAGGATTTTCTCCGCGTACAGCCGGATTGGTTCTGGTTGTCCAGCCGGTATTACAGACTATTTTTTCCCCTCTATCAGGGAAGGCTTCGGATCGGATTGAACCCCGTTTTCTTGCCTCTGCGGGTATGGCCCTGGCAGTAGGAGGACTTACTGCCTTTGCCTGTCTGGGGGGGAAAGAAACTTCGTTGTTATTGCTTCTATTCGGTCTATCCCTTGTAGGAGTAGGATTTGGGCTTTTCGCATCTCCCAATACAAATTCCATCATGAGCTCAGTAGATCGGAACGAGTATGGGGTGGCATCGGCCACCCTGGCCACCATGAGACTCCTGGGTCAAATGCTGAGTCTGGGAATAACCTTAATGGTATTTTTTGTTCTAATGGGGGATGAAAGAATAACCCCGGCAACCTATCCTCTTTTTTTAAAAGGGATGCGTATCCTATTTTCTTTCTTTGCAGTACTGAATATTGGAGGAGTCTTCGCCTCCCTTGCACGGGGAAATAGAGATTCTTCAAATTAACAGCTTAGAGGATCCTTTCATCAGTTCTCTATACAGAAGGGACCCGGTTACAATCTGGTTCCACTCTACACCTTCGCCTGACCGATGTGCCTCTTCTATCAAGCCTGGTCCCAGAACTACCGTACGTATTCCCGCGTGCCATAATAGAGCTGCATCTGAGTGGCTCTGGAAGCTGGCAGGCCGAAAGGGCAGTCGTAAGGATTGGTACTGTTCTTCAATATACTCGTAAAAATGTCCCCGGTGGGGCAGGTCATACCCTTCGTGGACTGTGGTGAAATCAATCCGAGCGTTGAGGGAAGGTTGATTTTTTTTCTTTGA
>JAGODW010000342.1 GCA_017998025.1 Spirochaetales bacterium | reverse complement strand
ATACGGACAGATCGGGAACGAGCTGCTGAAAGTTTCTTTAGAAATGCGAGTGTATGGGGGACTTCTTCCCCATCTACTTGAAGAATTACGTCTCCCTTTTTCAGGCCTGCAATGTAAGCGGAGGAATCTTTCCGAACCTCTTCAATAATGGGAGGTATCCATGCATATACTCCTATTCGGCCAGCTCCGGTATCCTTGTTCAAGTCGGGAATAATAACCGCTTCTCCTATTTTACCCTCACGCTTATAGGTAAAGGTAAGGGGTTTGCCCGGGCTGCGACTTACAATTTCCTGTATGTCCCGGTAAGTCTCTATAGGAGTTCCGTTGATCGCAATAATCTCATCCCCTGTCTGTAACCCCCCTTCCTTGGCGGGGAACCGCTCAGAGTATCCGGAAGGATAATCGGATTCGAGGATAATTCGATTGGAAAAGGTGGGATAGGAAAACCCAATAAACCATACCAGGGTGAACGCTCCTATTGCAGACACGAGGTTGAAAGCCGGGCCTGAGAAGGCTACCACGATCCGTTTCCAGGGAGAGGCGGCATAGAAACTGTCCGGCGGATGCAGCTGATCTTTACCTATTTCATCCGACAGGTTTTGATTAAAAGCTTCCTCGCCTTTAAGCTTACAGAACCCTCCGATAGGGAGGAGGGATATACGATACTCTGTACCTTTGTATTGGAAGGAGAAGAGCCGTTTTCCCCATCCAATGGAAAATACCTCTACCCCAATTCCTAAAAGTTTTGCAGCTAAAAAATGGCCAAATTCATGAATAAATACTACAATCCCCAGGCCAATAAGTCCAAGAAGAATCTTCATACTATCTGCACCTGTAATTGTGAAAGAATTGCTTGTGCTACAGAACGGGATCTGGTGTCTGTGTCAAGAATATGATCAATCCCGTCTAATGTAATCGGCCAATCGCACCACTCCAGAGTTTTAGTAACTAATTCAGGGATTCCTGTAAACCGAAGGTTTCCCTGGAGGAATGCCTCTACCGAAACCTCATTGGCGGCATTGTAGACGAGTGGATACGCTCCTCCTTTTTGTAAGACCTGGTAAGCTAAAGGGAGCATAGGATACTTTTCTTTGTCCGGTTGAGAAAAATTTAACTGAACATCAGGTAAGGAGAATCTACCTTCTGGATAGGAAACGATCTCGGGATAAGTCAGTGCATTCAATATAGGAATGCGCATGTCCGGTTTCCCTATCTGGGCATAGTAGTTTCCTTCTTTTGTTTGTATGAGGGAATGAACATAACTTTGAGGATGTATAACCACCCGGATCTGTTCTGGCGGAAGATCGAACAGGTGATGTGCCTCTATCACTTCCAACCCCTTGTTTGCCAGAGAGGCGGAATCAATGGTTATTTTTTTCCCCATGCTCCAGGTAGGATGCTGAAGCGCGTGTTGAACCGTAACGAACGGAAGGTTTTCTATAGGGGTGTCCCGGAAAGCGCCTCCACTTGCGGTAAGAACAATCGAATCTACCGCATCTTTCCCGAACTTATGGAACAACTGAAAAATGGCCGAATGCTCTGAATCAACGGGAAGAATAGATACACCTTTACGACGAGCTTCAGAAGTAATGAATGTTCCCCCCATAACGAGAGTTTCTTTATTGGCCAGGGCAAGATGTTTCCCTGCCTGGATGCATGTATACGAAGGGAGAAATCCAGCCGCACCGGCGATTCCATTAATCACGATATGTGCATCCGAGTTTTCAATCAACTTCAAGACTCCCTCTATCCCCCGATACAGTATCCGGGAGTCTGTGGGTTCCTTTCCACTGAGGGCAAGTTGTTTTATGCCAAAACGGCGAGCCTGTTCTAGAAGAAGCATTTCATTGGAATGGGCGGATAAGCCTACCAGTTCAAAACGGTCGGCTCCCTGGGAAATGATATCCAGAGCGCTGGTCCCGATCGAACCGGTGCTTCCAAGAACAAGAACCTTTTTTCTGTTCATGAGGAGTGACACAGGAGCACTATGGCATAGGTGGGAAAAAAGTTCAACGGGAACGAGCGATTCATACAGCCTTGCCTGGTTCAGAGCCCTATCCCGGAGAACCAATGGTAGAGGTAAAAGAAAAACGGTGCATTAAATAAGGGAGAATCTATTGAATCTAATAATCCCCCTCTTCCCGGAATAATAGCTCCAGAATCTTTTACGGCTCCGGAACGTTTAATAACAGATTCTATCAGATCCCCTAGAAGAGTCGTTATTCCTAAAATACATCCAAACAAAACGGCAGTACCGAGAGAAAAGGGGAAAAGTGCTGGAAAAAGCATACAACTAACCACCATTACCAGAATTGAAGCAAAGAAACCAAAGATAAAACCTACCAGGCTTTTATTGGGACTTACCACAAGGATATTTCGATTATTCTTTCCAAACAGCATCCCAAACGTCCATGCGAAAGAATCGTTTAGGAAAGTGGTTAACAAAAACACCAGGATCAGTATCCCTGCCTGGGGGAACCGGGCCAGACGGACTACAAAGGAACTGAAAATACCGGGGTACAGCGCAATAAATGTATAGGCTGCCATTCGTGGAAGAGAAGCAGAGAAATCTGTTTCGTGTTTTTTTATGATTTCTAGAGAAAATAAACACGCTAATAGAATAAGATAAAAAACAGAGGAAAGGGAGAAATTCCAGATTCCCAGCACTTCTCCGTAGGCGGAAAGAGGCCCTAACATTCCAAGAAAAAATACGACAGGTTTTACTAAGAATGTCCCCCGGTTCTTAAATATGTTCCCCAATTCTAAAGCAGCAATGCCGGCAGCAGCCATGCAGAGAAAGGAAAAAGCTCCATACTGAAAGAAGGGTAAAAAGAGAAGCATACATGCCAGTAGAGGCAATGCGATGAAAAATAAAAGGAGGCGGACTTGAACGTTATTCACACTACACCACCGTATTTTCTATTTCTAGATTGATAGTTCATAAGAGCTTCTAGGAAGTCATCGGGAGTAAAATCGGGCCAGAGTTTAGAAGAGAAGTAGAGTTCTGAATAGGCAGATTCCCATAGAAG
>JAGODW010000341.1 GCA_017998025.1 Spirochaetales bacterium | reverse complement strand
TGGTTTCCTTACATCAATAGATTGGGTAGGGCTGTTACGATTCCGGGAAAGAAAATAATCAGGATCAGTACTACGAATAAAGGAATTAAAAAAGGTACCGTTGCCTTTACTACTTCTTCGAATTTTAATCCGGAGATCTGGCACATAACGAACAGGACGATCCCAAAGGGCGGAGTAAGTAAGCCTATCATCAGGTTTAGTACCATCACCACCCCAAAATGTACAGGATCCAATCCAACCTTCATGATAACAGGTAACAGGATTGGCCCCAGAATGAGAATCGCCACCGTCGAGTCGAGAAAACATCCTACAATCAAGAGAAATACGTTGATAATTAATAGAATCACTATAGGGCTTTTACTGACGGTTAATAGCCCCTCTGCGATACGAATCGTAAGACCCGACCGCATCAGTACCCATCCATAGAGAGCAGAAGCAGCCACAACAAAGGCAATAATGGAAGTTTCCCGGGCGGTTTCCAGAAACACCCGCACTACATCTTTGAAGGATAATTCCCGCAAAACGAACACCCCTATGATCAGAGCATACGTTACAGCAACAGCCGCAGCTTCTGTAGGGGTAAAAATTCCTAGCCAGATACCTCCTAATAGAATCACCGGCGTTAGTAGAGGAAGAAACGCATCCTTCAGACTCTGAAATGCTACCCGCCAGCTAGGGAAAGGTTGTCGGGGATAATTGTATTTCTTTGCATATCCTCCCACCATCAGCATAAGAGTAATAGTCATGAGAAACGCAGGAATAACTCCTCCTAGAAATAGTCTTCCCACAGAAACTCCAGAAACAAAGGAAAATACTACCATCGGTATGCTGGGAGGAAAGATAGGCCCTATCGTTGAAGACGCAGCGGTTACCGCAACACTGAATTTTAAAGGATAGCCATTTTTTGTCATGGCATCCAGTTCTATTTGCCCCAGTCCAGCTGCATCCACTACAGCAGCCCCGGACATGCCAGCAAAGATCAGACTGGCAAGTACGTTTGCATGGCCCAACCCACCGGGCAAAAATCCAACAAGGGTATTTGCAAAGCGGAAGATCTTCTGAGTGATCCCTGCAGTGTTCATCAGTTTCGCCGCCAGGATAAATAACGGTATGGCTACCAGGATAAAATTCTGTAAGCCGAACTGCATTTTCTGGGCATAAGCCGTTAGAGGAACTATAGAGCCGCTAATTAGAATGGCTCCAAAGGAGGAAAGAGCAACCGCAAGAGCTACCGGGATTCCCAGTAAAAGTAAAATTACCAGCCCGAGGGTAAGCATCAGGATCATACCATACCTCCTTCTGGCGTCGAGGATGTATCCGTGTTCTTCCACACGGGTTTAATGTCTCTATAGGTATTACGTCCCAGGTAAAACAACATAGCTAACCCGGACAAAAATAATACCAGATACATATATCCGATCCGCATCCAGGGAGCTGTGGGAATCTCTACCACCCAGTTCAACTTTACATTTCCCCACGCTCCGATGGTGAACGGTATTAAGAAACCCATCATTAGAAAACGTCCTGCGATTCGTAATGCCTTTTGAAATCCTGCGGATAATCGGTCTACAAGAAATGTGATTTTAATATGCCCTTCATCCTCCATAACTGCTGCGGCTCCGATAAAACCTAGAAAAATAAATGAGTATTGGGCCAATTCTTCAGACCAGGATGCAGGAATCTTTAAAATAACTCGAAATATTACGGTAAGAATCGTGATACTATACATCCCCACCAGAACCAACCCGTTGATCCATTCCAATACTTTCTTCAAAGCTTCTAACCCTCCCACAGGTAAAAAAATGGTGTGCCAGGCTCAACAAGCACCAGCACACCCGTTTTATCTGTAAAACTACTTTAAAGCTGCTTTTACCTTCTCATAGAAAGCCGGATCCCATTCTTCCTTTGCCATCTTGTCAATTACCGGCTGCACCGCTGTCTTAAATGCATTCTTATCGACAGTGACCAGCTGCATCCCCAATTCCTGGAGCTTTTTTACGAATACAGCATCTCCATCTTTGGTTATGCTGTTCGCATAGGCAACTCCTTCATCCATAGCCTTTGTAAGGAGGGCTTGATCTTCTTTACTGAGGGTATTCCACCATTTGGCAGAAGAAACCATCCGCGCCGCAGAATAGATATGCTCTGTGTTCATCATATATTTCTGAGCTTCATAAAATTTATAGTTCAGAATTGTCTCTGGTGGGTTCTCCTGCGCTTCTATTACACCTGTTTTCAGGGCCATGTAGACCTCTCCAAAAGCAACCTGAGTAGGTATGGCTCCCAGACTCTCCCATACGGTAAACCATGCTTTTACCGGCGGCAGCCTTAACTTGAGCCCTTTTACATCAGCTACCGTTTTCACCGGACGATTCGCCGTTAGATACCGGGCACCCCGGAAAATTATCCCATCCGTCCGCACTCCCCGTTCCTTCTCGATAATGGCGGAAAGATCTTTGCCGGGCCCGTTCCAGAACTTCCAGAAGTCGTCCTGACTGGCGAATACATAGGGAACTTCGGAAATATAGTACTTCGGGAAGTACGTAGAAATGTCGTTCGTTCCCAGTGCACCGTATTCTACCGCTCCCTGAGAAAGCAACTCGAAGGTCTGCCGTTCATCCCCCATCGCATTGGAAGGGTGGATTAAGATTTCAATTCTCCCGTTGGATCGCTGAGCTACCAGTTCTTTGAACTTATTCATCCCCATATCCTGGGGAGAATCCGGCGGAAAGGTAGAAGCAATGTTAGCAGTGATCTTTTTTGCAGCTGCTGCCGGAGCCCCGGACTCTTTCGCTCCTCCTGCAAGCGCAAATCCTGCGACTATCAGAAAACACACAAGAATCAATCCGAATTTTTTCATACTCTCCTCCTAAATTTATGTTTCCCTGTTTCTATCTGCCGAAATCTTCGGCATGTTAGTTCGATAGAGTGTAATCCAGGCATTTTTGCTTGTCAATGGGGGTATAGATCAATCTTCTATGATCTGGGTAACCCGTACGATCTCCGGATCGGTAAATCCATCCAGTGTATCC
>JAGODW010000340.1 GCA_017998025.1 Spirochaetales bacterium | reverse complement strand
GCTACCTTCCGGGGGGAAAAGAGGAAAAGCTTTCCCACTGGATGCAGCCTCTTTTCGATAACCTGGAATACATTCTAAGCGTGTATAAGCGGCAGAATCTGAAGACCCTGGAACAACTACTGGAGAGTAAGTACATCGAGATTGAGGCTATAACGTACATTCGGGGAAGATCCTTGCCGGGGCAGTACATCATCATTGATGAGGCTCAGAACCTATCCCCCCATGAAGTAAAAACGATCGTAAGCCGTGCAGGAGAGGGAACCAAGGTAGTCCTTACCGGGGATCCGTACCAGATCGATAGTCCGTACCTGGATGCCAACTCGAACGGATTATCGTACCTCGTAGAGGTGTTTAAGGGACAATCCCTCTTCGGGCATGTCACCCTGCAGAAATCGGAACGAAGCAAGCTGGCAGAGCTCGCGGCGGAACTCCTTTAAGAAAACCTTTAAGAAGACTCTGCAACTTGTTCGGCATCCTGAGGAGAACTGCCCTGCAGGTCCAGTTCTGTAAGCAGATTCCGGGCCCCCTGTTTGATCGCTTCCGAAGCGGTGTTGAACTTGAAGCCGATGAAACCTCCCAGGCCGGCATGAATCGCATCATGGATGAAATTTGTCAGGAGTTTTAAATACGCGGTTCGGTTTACACTTCCATCTCGATCTTTCAAGATCCAGGTTCCCAGCCGGGGGTATGACTGTACCAGGGCAGCGAGCTGTTTCAACACCACAGGGAAAACCTTTTTTATCAGGAGAAAATACTGCCGGTGGTATTCTGTATCTTTCTCTACGAGGTAGTGGATCTGCTTGTTCTTGTCCCGAACCCAGACGCCCCGGGAGTTTTTTCTTTTGGGGATGAAGGTAAAAAAAAGATTCTGAATCGAAGGGGAGGAGATGAGTTTAAACAGAGCAAAATAAAAGAGGATGATGCTGAGAAGATTCTTATCGAAAGGATCGAGGTTGCGCTGTGTCCCTGCTTCAGATAGGAGGGTCACCAGTTTCTGGTGGATCCGTCCTATGAAGGATTTAGAGGCGGACACGGCGAACAATCTTCCTTTATCTTTAAGGGACTCGACGGATTCCTCCAGAAGGGGAATAACCGATAGTACCTGGTTCCGTACCGTATGGTTTCGCACCTGTTCGAGATAGGTTAAGAGCTCTTTTTTAAGAGATGTGGAAAACTCTCCCAGTTTTTTCCGGGCCAGAAACTTGCCGATTCTGGGGGTACTGGTGTTCCGGTAAAAAGAGCCGTAGTATTCTTCTATTTGTTGGGCCAGCTCCGGGGTCGGG
Source organism: Spirochaetales bacterium (assembly GCA_017998025.1). Classification (GTDB taxonomy): domain Bacteria; phylum Spirochaetota; class Spirochaetia; order DTKZ01; family DTKZ01; genus DTKZ01. The sequence goes on along the minus strand of JAGODW010000340.1, from coordinate 1,775 downwards.
GGGAGTTTTCGGAGAGAGGCGATATAATGCTTAATTAGATTTTTCCCGTTTTCATCGAGCGAGAGGGCGTCCGGAACCTCTGCAAGTAGTTTTTTCTGAAGCACCTCGCAGGTTTCCAGAAGTTTTAGCAGGACGCTTCCTTCAAGGGAAAGGTTCGACTGCAATAGGTCCAGGGAAGGATCATGGGGGATGAAGGCAATATCCTTTAAACCCGGGAGTTTTGTGCGGTCTATTCGAAGCTCTTGAGGAACCTGCCGGTTATAGTTCTCAATCACCTGGAGAGGATTAAAGCCGTTCTCCTGCACGAGGGAGTACTTATTATGCCAGAAGTATAGGCGTACATGGGGGGCTGTTTCGAGAACGGCCTTGATGTATCCCCCTGCAGAAACATGAGCGGTAGGTTCTGCATTGGTTACAACAATCAAGTGGTCTACATAGGAGAGAAGGGTTAAGTTTTCCTCCTGGCCGACTCCGGCAGGAAGATCGTAGAGGAAAAGGTCGTACCGGCTGTTGAGTTCTTCGCTGTACTGAGTGAATACATGTGAGAGGAGGTGGAGACTTTCCCCCTTCCGAAACTTAGGCCGGGGGAAGAGCAGGTCAAGGTTGGTGAATACGGGCTGAATACATCCGGAAAGAGGGATCGTATCGTAGGAGGCTTCCGTTTCTTCAGGGAATGTCCCGCTGATCTCCAGATCCAGGATGGTGGCAATATTAGAGAGGGGGTCCATATCGAGCAGCCCAACTTTCATCCCTGCTTTAGCAAAATAAATCGCCAGATTAAGGGCTGTGGTGGATTTTCCCACTCCTCCTTTCCCGGAGGCTACCGCGACCGATTTTCTACGAAGCTCTTTTAGTGTTTCCGGCTCCGTTTCATATCTGTTCTGCGTTTTTGAGAGCAGAGCTGTTTCTATAACCAAGCAAACACCTCCTCCTTAAAAGTAGTTTGTGTGGCGTACAAATTCTTTTTCGGCTATAATATACCCTATATGAAGAGAACAATTACAGCCTGCCTGGCAAAAGCAGCAGAGGAGTATCCAGAACGGACGTATGTAGCCCGCAAAACGGACAACGGGTGGAAAACCTATGGGTTTGGCGAAGTATACCGACTCGCCTGTGGAATGGCCGCATGGCTTAGAGCAAACGGTGTACAGAGAGGGGACCGGGTAGCAATCCTTGCGGAAGGAAGCCCCCAATGGGTAATAACCGAGTTGGGTGTCCTATTGGCTGGAGGCATAGCCGTACCGCTCTCCATCAAGCTGCTTCCGGAAGAGATATCCTTCCGGATAAACCATTCGGAAGCGAAGATGGTAGCCCTATCTCACCTTACCCTGGAAAAGGGTACCTCTATCCTCTCCAAAATCGAACATCCGGTTCGTATCCTGTACCTGGATGAGGAGGGAGAGCAGTTTTTTCAGCAGTTAGAAGGGGTAGGAGTGCCGAGGGTACAGGGGTTCCTCTGGGAGGATTGCATTTCCACCGGAACTTCTTTGCTGGCGGACACCCGGGAGAGTCCGTATGAGGAAGAGATACAGGAAGAAGATATTGTTACCATTTCTTACACCTCGGGCACAACGGGAAATCCCAAAGGGATCCTGTTGACGCACCTGAATTACTATACCAACAGCCAGGATTCTGTTGAAATTTTCCAGGTTCCTCCTCTTCAGTACCAGACCTTGCTGATTCTCCCCTGCGATCACTCCTTTGCCCATACGGTAGGGCTGTACTGCGGGATTCTTCGAGGGATTTCTGTCTATTTTGTCGATTCCCGGGGCGGA
>JAGODW010000339.1 GCA_017998025.1 Spirochaetales bacterium | reverse complement strand
CCGCTCCACCTTTCTCCTGTCAAAAGGTTCTCGCCTTCCGTCGGATTTTATCACCATCAACTGCTTTTCCTCGATCCTTTCATAGGAGGTAAAGCGATATCCGCAGAAAAGGCATTCTCGCCGACTTCGTATACTTTCTCCTCCTGCGATAGAACGAGATTCCAGCACTTTATCTTCCAGTTTTCCACAATGGGGACATCGCATAAAATACTCTATATATAGTGTTCTATTTTCGGAATAATGTAGTATAGCACACTGCAGCTTGTGTGGCAATATGCCAGGTGTGAATTTATAGAAAATAGGGGCATGCCGGGACAGAAAGCCGTTAGGCGCATTCATTTTCCCTTATCAGGATCTCTGTTAGGATTTGTCCAGGAGTCTCTGCATTCCGAAGAGCCTCCCGGAAAGAAGGTTCCTGGAGGATTCGGGCCAGTTTGCTTAAAAGCTTTAAATGATCCGTATTGTTTCCGCCTGGGCCTAATACGAGAAAAACAAGTGAAACGGGTTTTCCATCGATAGCGTCGAATGAGATTCCCCCCTTTTTCCTGCCGAAGGCCATCACGGTTTGGTCGAATTTTTCCACGATTTTGTGGGGAATTGCTACACCAAATCCTATTCCTGTCGAAGATACTTTTTCCCGATCAAGAAGCTCTTTAAGCAAAGATTCTGCTTGTGATGCTTCAATTTTTCCTGCGTTTAGCAGCAGGTTCAGAAGTTCTGCAATCGCATCTTTTTTCTTTGTCGATTCCATCTCAAGTTTTATACACTTTGGATCCAGAATGTCTACGATCTTTATCATATTAAGCCTCCTCTATACCCACCTTTCTACCCATTTGCGTCATACCACCAAGCTTCGTGACACTATCACTATGTTAAAAATGAAAGGTAGAATAATTACAATACTTAAAAGCCGTGCCGTGTGAAGCACACTCACAATCAAAGGATTTGCTCCTACCTCGTCAGCAATAACGCTCATCTGGGTAAGACCCGCAGGAAAAGATGCCAGAAGACAGGTTCCTGCATCCCATCCAGTAAGCCTGAATAGAAGCCAGCTTAACAGAACGCCGGAGAGTATCATTACTACACCCAGAATAATGATGGGTACTACCAGGGATTTGAGGCGCACCAGGGTTTCCGATGTAAAATCCCTGGCCATGGAGATTCCGAGCCCAATTCGGGCAAATACCCGAACGAGCTGTAGAATCGTAATCGTAACGGTATCAGCTAGAAAGGCAGTGCTGGATACGATGCTGTGGCTCATGAGTTATCTCCAGATCCCGGGCGATTCCAGACAGCTCCTTCCCGGGCAAGCATCGCCTTTTTTCGTAGAGGGCCTTCTCCATAGTTCCCGAACTCTCCGCCCTTTTTTAAGACCCGATGACAGGGGATCAGAAACGGAATGCAGTTGTCCCCCACTGCATTCCCCACGGCCCGGGCGCCTCCCGAACAGCCGATGGAATGAGCCAGGCTCTCGTAGCTCACGGCGGCTCCGGGGGGAATGCGGAGAAGGGCTTCCCAGACCTGGAGCTGAAAGCGGGTTCCCTCTACATACAGGCTCAAGGAGCCAGGAGCGGACGAGGCCGATTCTAAGGGAACCGGAGAAGGGAAGATGCGATCCAGCAGTTCCTCTCCAGGGGAAGGATCGAACATGATCTGAGCCTTCGGCCATCGGGATCGCAGCTCTTCCGCCAGCCTGCTCTCATCCAATCCAGGCCGGAGAAAACGGATGGAGCAGATCCCTCTTTCTGTAATTCCCAGGAGGCATCGTCCAAAGGGAGAAGGATGAAATCCGTACCGGATTTCAATACCGGTGCCCTGGTGAGGAGCGTCGCCGCGGCCTATTTCGTTCGGAGTAATACGAAGCTCATGGAGTTGATAGAGGGGAGCAATAGTACGAAAAGATCGGGATAGAAGGGTTCTCGCATACTCTCTGGTAAGGTAGCGACAGAACTGTTCAGGACTGGTTCCTGCCCAGCGGTTAAAGAGTTCCTCAAGCTGAAATGCAGGTACCCCGAGAGAGGCGGCAAGTTCCTCCAGGGAAGGCTGTTTCGCCGTCTTTGTTTCCAGAAAAGCAATCATTCGCTCTACCACAAGGTAATCCTGAGCAGCCGTTTCCCTCATGTCCTTCTTGTTCATTGTTTTCCTCCCACGAGAAATCCCCGAATCCGGCGAACGAGGCTTATTTTGCGTACAGGTATTTCAACCTCTTCCCCTTTGGGAAGGGTGGAACCTATCAAAACCAGATCAGGGCCGGTTTTTCTCAGTTCCCGGGGACGCAGGAAGAACCGTTCCGGTGAACCCCGGGCATTCCGAACCTGTACCTCTACGTAATCCGAGGGCGAACTGATAACTTGTTCGATCAGCACTGCTTTCCCCGCGTAATCCAGTCCTTTTGCCTCGGTTCGTTCCAGTTTTTTCGTCTCTGGCTTTATCTGGTCAGGATGCAGGATAAGTTTCCTTTGAATCTTGTACAGTATTTCCGTCCGGTGATCCTCCGGCATATCGAGAGATTCTGCCTGCTGTATCAGTTCTTTCATCATCCGGGAAGCAGAAACCTCTTTTTCCTTTCCCGGTAATGCGTTAGATCCGTGTTTAGGAAGGGGGAAAAGATCGGGAAAATCGATCCGGGGGGAGGAGGAATTCCAGGGGAAAAAGTAGAAAAACAACCGTTGTTCCGCTTTTTCTTCATCCGATTGAAAAACACCCAATTCAGAAGGCGGGGGAGGAATCTCCATCCCCATCTCCTTTAGAATAGAGACAAAGGCTTCTATATTCTCCTTGCGCACGAGGTAAATTCCGGGCGCAGGGTTCAGTTGGATCAATTTCTGAAGTTTCCCATGCTGTTCAAGTACGGTTCTCTGCGTTTCGTCAACCTGAACAATCACCCCTTCGGTAAAGCGGATTCGGTGATATTCATTCTCCCAGCTGGTTAACTGCATGGAGATGTTTTGAGGGACTTCTGCCGTTGTGAGGTTCTTAAACGTTAAGCAGGTGGATGTCGCGGTGAGTCCCTCTGACAGAGCCCTGTAGAACGAATGCTTGGTCAATTCAAAGGCTGGATAC
>JAGODW010000338.1 GCA_017998025.1 Spirochaetales bacterium | reverse complement strand
ATACAAAGAGTACCGGAAGGCAGGGGTTGGCAACATCACTCTAAAATTTTACTCGGGTGCCCGGCATGAATTGCTCAATGAAACAAACCGGGACGAAGTATACAAGGATATCCTTGCCTGGTTGAACGGAAAGTTCCCCCTCCCTCCCGATGCAAACGGATAAGAAAAAGAAATAAAATTTTCAGGAAACCCCCAGAAGTCGAGCATACGCGGAAAGGACAGGAGAATCTTCTCCTCCTTTCAATGCAGCAGAGGCAAGCGTTTTTCCCAGCTGTACTCCTTCCTGGTCAAAACTGTTAATGTTCCAGATGAAACCTTGAAACATTACTTTATTCTCAAAGTGTGCTAAAAGAGCACCTAACGCTTTTGGCGTAAGGATTTCTCCGTAGAGAAGGCTGGAAGGGCGATTCCCAGGAAAATGCTTGTTCCTATCAGGATTTTCTTTGCCCAGAGCAAAAGCAGTTATCTGAGCTGCCAGGTTTGCATTCAACTTTTGTTGACTGGTAGACCCTTCAAACGATAGATCCTCTCCTCTTTGAGAGTGGAGGAACCCAATAAATTGGAGGGGTACGATATCGGTTCCTTGATGGAGAAGCTGGTAAAAACTATGCTGACCGTTCGTTCCGGGTTCTCCAAAGATGATGGGCCCCGTGGAGTAATCTACCGGTTCTCCCCATCGGTTCACACTTTTCCCATTGGACTCCATATCTAACTGCTGTAAGTGTGCAGGAAACCGGGAAAGGGCCTGGCTATAGGGTAAAATGGCTGTACAGGGATAGCCTAAAATATTTCGTTCGTACACCCCGATAAGGGCATCCATCAGGGAAGGATTCTGCAGGATATCCGGTTCCCGGGCTGCCCTGTCTGCCTCGTGAGCTCCGGCAAGGATATCTTCAAATACGGCTTTCCCAAAGGCAAGGCTTAAAACGACCCCTCCTACGGCGCTGGTGGCAGAGTATCGTCCTCCGATAAAATCGTCAATGAAAAATGCTGCCAGATAATCGGGCGATTTTGCCAGAGGGCTTGTTTCCGAGGTTACGGCAACGATATGTTTTTTAGGAAGGAGCCCGGGAATCGCAGCAGTTTTGAGTTTTTGAATCACAAACGCCTCGTTTGTGAGAGTTTCCTGCGTTGTTCCGCTTTTCGATACGAGGATAAAGAGGGTTCGTTCCGGATCGATCCCGGCAAGAACCTCTGATGCGTCATCCGGATCTACGTTGGATATAAAAGAGGCTTTTAGTTTCGCCAGACCTTGCTGGTCTGCATAATTCTTTAAAGCAATGTATAACGCTCGAGGTCCCAGATCAGAACCTCCGATGCCGATTTGCACAACATGGGTAAACGGTTTTCCTGTAGAACCTCGTATTTCCCCTCTATGGACACCTTCTGCGAAACGGTAAATCCGTTCCTGTTCGGTTCGGTAGAACTTTCGCAAGTCTTTCCCCTGATGGAAAACCGATTTCCCTAACTGCCCCCGTACCAGGTGGTGAAGTACCATCCGTTGTTCGCCTGTATTCATTATTTCACCATCTAAAAGTGCCTGATATTTTTCTACCGCCTGTTGCTCCTCTGCTAAGGACCGAAGAATAGAAAGGATACGTTGATCGACGCGTTTCGCTCCGTAGGTATACTGCATACCTCCTCCTGCAGGAATCGTACAGGATTGGATTCGTTCTGGAGTTAAGAGGGAAGAAAGATGGGGTGGCTTATCTGCCTTCTGAAGAGCAAGGAATGCAGAAGTACGGGAAAGATTTTTATAGGAAAGGTTCATAGCTCCTCCTCTACACGAATTTTGAATATTTTTAGATCTTTTTACAAGGGGTTATAGAAGCTACCTGTATGATCAATCGATTATCTTGACGGATCCCTTTATCCGTGAAAGTATCCCTCCGGGAGGCATCGGATGCAAAAAGAATATAGGAACTGGATTGAAAAAGCTATACCAGAGATGGTCGCCCTGCAGAAACTGTTAACCGCTGTACCTGCGATAGCACCCGAGAACGGTGGAACAGGAGAAAAAGAGAAGGCGGACGCCCTGATGCAATGGTTGAAAGAACAAACACCCTTTTCTATCTCGTCTCTTCCTGTAAAGGATGACCGCGTCCCGGGAGGAGTCCGTCCGAACGTACTGGCCGTACTGCCGGGAACGGAGAGAAAGAGGGCTTTCTGGATTCTAACCCATCTAGATGTCGTTCCTCCCGGAGAACTGTCCCAATGGAAGAATGACCCTTACAAGGCCCTAGAACAGGATGGCCGGATATACGGCCGGGGGACGGAGGATAATCAACAGGGAATGGTTTCTTCTCTCTTCGCCGCTCTTTCTCTATCCCGGAATGGACTTACCCCTCCGCGGGATGTCAAATTATTATTTGTGGCGGATGAAGAGGTAGGTTCTACCTATGGGATAAAGGCTGTTCTTAGCGATTACCCGGAATTGTTTGGCCCTTCGGATGTATTTCTGGTGCCAGATGGGGGAAGCCCGGATGGCTCTAAACTGGAGATAGCGGAAAAAAGTCTCCTCTGGGTACAATTTACCGTAACGGGAAAGCAGGTACACGCTTCCATGCCCCACCTGGGAATCAATGCTTTTCTTGCAGGAAGCGACCTGGTAGTACGGATGGCACAGAAACTGAAAGTACGGTACTCTGCTGAGGATCCCCTTTTTGATCCGCCGGTATCCACCTTCTGTCCTACCCGAAAAGAAGCGAATGTTCCCAATGTCAATACGATTCCCGGTCTAGATGTGTTCTGCTTTGATTGCCGGGTCCTCCCGGAATACTCTCTGGATCAGATTCTCTCCACGATGGACGAGGTTGCCCGGGAGGTAGAAAGGGAATATGGGGTAACGGTGAGTCGGAAGATTCTCCAGCGGAATGACTCAGCAGCTACTCAGCCGAATTCTCCTCTGGTACAGTATTTGAAACAATGCTTAAAGCGCATGTATGGAATTGATGCCCGGGAAATTGGTATTGGTGGAAATACGGTGGGTGTGTTCCTGCGGCGGAAAGGATGGGATACCGTGGTATGGAGCACGCTGGAAGAGACGGCTCACATGCCGAATGAG
>JAGODW010000337.1 GCA_017998025.1 Spirochaetales bacterium | reverse complement strand
ATTACAGGAAGAGGAATTGAACCAACCAGAGCGGTAAACTTTGGAACAAGGGAAAGCAGGATGGCGAATACCGCTGCAATCCGCATCACTATCGGATTATACACGCCGGTTAAAGCTACAGCACCGGTATTTTCCGAATAGGTGGTGTTTGCCGGTCCCCCGATCAAAGCTGCTAAAGAAGTGGCAAGACCGTCTCCTATAAGGGTACGATGAATCCCGGGATCTACAATAAAGTCCTTTCCTACCACATTCCCCACCGCTAGAACATCCCCAAAATGCTCTACCATGGTTACGATAGCAATCGGGACCATTACAGAAATTGCTGTAGGGGTAAAACGGGGTAGTGAAAAGGATGGAAGACCAAACCACGCTGCTTTTTCTAACTGTGAAAAATCCACTATGCCCAGTATCAGCGAGAGCACATACCCGGCAATCAGGGCAAAAATTACCGGTAGATTCGATATGAACTTAAATCCATACCTTCTGAGTGTTATTTTTACAAAGATTCCCACCGCAAAAGTAAAGAGCGCTACAGCCCAGCAACCGTTCATTCCAATAAGCGCCTGAATATCCTCGGCATTGGTGCCATTCGCATTAGAAATTGCCACAGGGGCTAAGATCAGTCCGATTAGAATAATCATAGGGCCTGTTACGTGAGGAGGAAGTATCCTGTGTAATGTATCGTACGGCACAAACTTGAACACGATTGCAACCAGCACATAGAGGAATCCTGCTACTACAATCCCCCCTAAGGCAGCAGGGAGCCCTTCCAATGCTCCTACAGTCATGATCCCGGGTATAAAGGCAAAAGAACTTCCCAGGAATACCGGAACTTTAAACCCTGTCACCAGATGGAAAAATAGGGTGCCAACACCCGCGGTGAATAGGGTTACCCCTACATCCAGCCCCGTTAAAATAGGAACCAATACAGTAGCCCCAAACATCACAAAGGTATGCTGTAGACCCATTACAATGTTCTTACCTGTTAAATCTTCCTTGATAGCCACATGAACCTCCCTTCCCTGATGCATTTGTATCAAAACTCATATAGAAAACAGCCCATCCCTAGAGGGGAAGCCGTACTTCTTTTCTCGTCTCTCCGCTTTTATAGATAGCCAGGATGAGTTCTACTGCCTTACGTGCTTCGTACCCATCCACAGAGGGTTTCTTCCCTGAACGGATCGCTTCTACAATCTCGCTGAATTGCAATTTATGTCCCAGATAGCTGATAGCTGCAGGATCCGCGGCTCCGCCTGAAGAAGAAGACTCCCGGGGAGCATACTTTTCCCTTATAGAAGCGTCTTCAGGCCGTTCCAGGGCAAATTTCCAGCATTTTAAATTTTCTTCTTCCAGGATAATGCTCCCTCCTACTCCAGAGATTTCGATCCGCTTCGGAAATCCTGGGTACGCTGCGGTAGACCCTTCGATCACCCCCAGTGCGCCGTTCTTAAACTGAAGGGCGGCTACAGCGGTATCCTCCACCTCAATCCGCTCGTGCCCCAGGGTAGCGCAATAGGCAGTTACTGCTCCAACCGGGCCCATATACCATTGAAGGAGGTCTATCGCATGGATCCCCTGGTTCATCAGGGCTCCGCCTCCGTCAATCTTCTTTGTCCCCTTCCATCCCCCTTTATCATAGTACTCCTGACTCCGCCACCATTTAATATAGGCACTACCCAGGGTGATTTTCCCAAAACGACCTTCTTCTATAGCCTTTTTTACTAATTGGGCTGGTTCATAATACCGGGACATAAAAACCCCTGAGAGGGTAACCCCACTCTTTTCACATGCCTCTATAATGGCATCGATCCGTTCCAGCGTTATTTCAATCGGTTTTTCCACAATTAAGTGTTTCCCTGCCCGGGCTGCTTCTACCGCAGTATCCCTGTGGGTACCCGAAGGAGTACAGATCGTTACAATGTCCAGACCCGGATGAGAGAGGAACCTATTCATTGCTGAATAAAAGGCACAACCGTGTTTTCTTCCAAATTGTTCAGCCCGGTCTGGAACAACATCCATACAGGCAACCAATTTACATCCCGGCAACTCTTTGATTGCCTTTGCATGAAAGTCAGCAATCATTCCGGTTCCTATAATGCCAAAATTCATAAAATCCTCCTGGTAAACCCATGCGCGGCCTCTACCATGGCTTTCAGATTCTCGACAGGGCTCTCCATTACAACTTCGCATCCAGATCCCAGGATAAAGCCTCCCTTCAGAGCGTCTACCGCAACCATACAGGCCTCTGAGGCAGAGTGTACCTGCTCCGGCGTGCCACGGTACAGCACTTCCGTAGGATCCAGGTTTCCCATTAAAGCTACTTTTCCAGTGGTAAGAGTTTTTGCTTCCCCTATATCTACCTTTGAATCTATTTCAAGGATGTCCGCTCCTGTTTCTGCCATTAGAGGAAGAATTCTCCGGGTATCGCCACAGATATGAAGCAAGGTAACGGCTCCCTTACCATGGGCAACAGGATTCACAGCAGAAAAGACTTTCTTTTCAAAGGGGAAAACATACTTTTCGTATATTGCAGGAGATATCATGCTGAGGGAAGCGAGAGAGTCGCCTGCCTGTGCTACATCTGAGCCAGCTTCCAGCAGAGCAAGGAGAAATGCAATGAGCGCACTGGAGGAGACTTCCATTAGCTCCATCAAAAGCTTCTCTTTCTCTTTGTCTTCGTCCACCTCTGCCGTAGCGATCTCCATGAGAAAGTTTTCTGTCCCTCCAGCGAGATAACTGGCGAGGGAAAAAGGACCTGTTCCCGGCCCCCGCACCGCCACCTCTTTCCCGAACTGTTCCCGCAACAGATGCACCGCCTCAAGATACACGGGCATTCGTCCATCCTTATAGGGATTCGGGACTTTCAGCTTACCGATCTCTTCCAATGTCTCAACCGCAGGTTTTACCAGGTTGGGGGTAAGGTTTTCTGGCTGATGAATCAGACACCCAAACCCCTCAGCGATATAGTAGTTATCAGATTGAGCCACCACCACATCGTGTTGTAGTTGCCCCCACGTGTATATTTGAGCACGGGCCATCGCCTTCCCGTCCGTGTTGTACCGGGA
>JAGODW010000336.1 GCA_017998025.1 Spirochaetales bacterium | reverse complement strand
GTTATGGTGTTATTTTAGATATTATGAGCAGCTCGAAAGAACATCTAAGCGCAAAAGAGATTTACAATGCCCTTTATTCAACCCATCCCGGAATCGGGCTAACTACTGTTATCGGACTCTTAAGCTTTTCCAGCGGCTTGGTGTTGTTCAGAAGGTTGCCTCTCCTGACGGTCAGGCCCGCTATGAACTAAAAGCAGAAGAAAACAAAGGTCATCATCATCTGATTTGTCTCTGCTGCGGAAAAATCATAGATTATGATGACTTTGCCGAAGAAGAGCTCGATCTGGTAAGAAAGACAGAAAAAGCTCTTTCAAAAAAACATAATTTTTCAATTGTTGATCACCATATAGAATTTCTTGGCCTCTGTGAGCAGTGCCAGAAAGCAGCAGGTTAGATTTGAAACCCAGACGGTTGGCACCGGCTCAGCAGAAACAACTGCAAGAAGGAAATAAGCATGAAGAAAGTAGGAATTATCATCTGTGGTCGCTATCAGAGCTGTGGAGGTGGTAAATGCTTTCGGGCAGTGAGAGAACGGGTTGGCGGTTTTGCCCGATACTCCAGGGATGAGCCAGTAGAGGTGGTGGGGTATTCATACTGTGGAGGCTGCCCTGGAGGCAATATTGAGTATGTGCCCGAAGAGATGATAAGAAACGGAGTCCAGGTAATTCATCTGGCTACCGGGCTGATTGTTGGCTATCCTCCTTGCCCACGCCTTCGGCAATTCAAGCAATTTATAGAAACACGTTATGGAATCCCGGTAGTGGTTGGTACTCATCCCATACCACTCAAATATATGGAGGTGCATCAGAAGCTCCCTTTCTGGAGCGGCATGAATATGGAAGAGCTGGCTGGCGATTTGATGAGGGAAGACAGAAAAATTATGGAATCTTATAATTAGCCTGCATATTCTATTTTATTAATTATACAAGCTAAAAGAAGGATTTCAACTGACAACCAAAGGAAGAGGTCAAGGCCAGGGTCGCTTAGACAGAGGTGGCGCAGGACAGGGTGAAGGCCGCGGGGAATAGGAGCCGGCAGAGGGCCGGGTCGCCTGGGTGTCAATGCTCCTGTACCCGGGGATATTGTGTCTGCCCGGCTTGCGGTACGAAAGTTGAACATCAAAGGGGAATCCCCTGTACCGGCATGACCTGCCCGAAGTGTGGCTGCCCATTGGTGAGAGAATGAAGGCTTCCTCTGGCAAAAAAGAATGCAATCTCGATTTTTAGGCTTAAATATAGCGGGGCTGAATAGTTGCCTATGGAAGATGAGGGACTTTATCTTTTGCTCTTAAAGCTGGAAAGATACCAGACAATTAAAGCAAGTTGGCTGCCGCCAGTCTATTTTTATCCTGGCTTTTATCTTTACATCGGCCGGGCTGAGAGAGAATTAAACTAGAGAGTGCAACGCCACTTGAAGAAGATAAAAAGGATTTTCTGGCACATGGGCTATTTTGACAATAACGACTGTATCAGAGATGTCTGGACTAAAGTGGATTATTTCGATGGATGCATGATGGTTCGCAGGATTCAAAGCCTTCCCCTGGGGACGGTTCTTATCGTATCCGCCGCAGTCTTTACCGGTCACTTCGACGTAACAGGATGGTAAACAGTGTCCTGGTGTTCGTGGCTTACCTCACGCATGCTCCTAAATCCGAATATCCCCTGCCTTATTGCACTGGACTGTAGATCCGATGGCCTTTGGTGAGCTTACCGCTGAATGGGGCGCTTGTATCTCGCTTGATTTGATTCTCCTAATCTTTTTTTACTTACCGCTATAAGTGAATTTGCGATATGCATTTAATAACGTTTTCATTCATCGAAATTATGTATAGAATGAGTCTTCTATACTGCAGGAGGAGATGCATGATCTATGATTTTCGAAGTGATACAGTAACGAAACCCAGCCCGGGTATGCGAAAAGCTATGGCAGAAGCTGAGGTAGGGGATGATGTATATCGGGACGATCCTACGGTGAATCGTCTGGAAGTAAAAGCAGCAGAATTAATGGGGACGGAAGCTGCTATTTTTGCATCGAGCGGTACTCAGACCAACCTGATGGCCCTGCTAACCCACTGCAGCCGGGGGGACGAGTATCTTATAGGACAGGATGGCCACAGCTATAAGTATGAAGGGGGGGGAGCTGCGGTATTTGGATCGATCGTTCCTCAACCAATCGAATTTGAGCCGGATGGAACCCTTGATCTTACGAAAGTAGCAGCCAAAATAAAACCGAAGGATATTCATCATGCACGTTCCCGTCTTCTCTGCCTGGAAAATACAAACGGAGGGAGGGTGCTCCCAATGGACTACCTGGCAAAAGCTTCAGCATTCGCTAAACAATATGGGTTATCAACCCATCTGGATGGTGCCCGAATTTTCAATGCTGCAGTAAAATTGGAAATACCTGCGGTAGACATTGCCCGATACTTTGACTCGGTTTCTTTCTGTATTTCTAAGGGGCTTGGCGCTCCGGTCGGAAGCCTTCTATGTGGAAGACGGGAGTTCATTGAGGAGGCTCGCCGCTGGAGAAAAGTACTCGGAGGAGGAATGCGGCAGGCAGGGATCCTGGCAGCTGCAGGATTGTACGCCCTTGATCATAACATTCAGCGTCTTGTAGAGGACCATGCCCATGCAGAAACCCTGACTCAGAGGCTCTCTGATCTTCCGGAAACGGATATGCTCCCCTATTCTGGAGTTACGAACATGGTGTTCCTTCGGATCCGAAAGGGAAATACGAAGGACTTAACGGGTTTTTTAAAAAACCAGGGAATCCTGATTACAGATCGGAATCCTCTCCGGCTGGTAACCCATCTGGATGTAGACCGAAACGCGGTTGATTCGTTAATCGAGGGATTCAAGCAGTACTTTTCTTCTTGTTAGGAACAGGAGGCAGTCCATCCGATCTTCCACTTTACAGTTCCTTCCTCTATCCCGGGCCGAAATGGAGGAGCGGGGATGGGACCAGCTGGATTTTCTCTGCATAACAGGGGATGCGTACGTCGATCATCCTTCCTTTGGAATTGCAATCATCAGCCGTATCCTGGAGTCGGAAGGTTTCCGGGTAGG
>JAGODW010000335.1 GCA_017998025.1 Spirochaetales bacterium | reverse complement strand
GTATCGAACATTCTCATTCAAGGCCTTCTGAATAGCCTTTTGCACTGCAAATCGGATTACAGATTCCGATTGGAGAAGAGCAGACCCCTGAATATCGCCCAGGGGTTCATAGGCCTCTATGCCGATTCCTGTGAATTTCTCAGAATCAAGGAAGGGGCCATAAACCACCTCTTCCAGCAGATTCGAATGGTTTTGGAAGCAGAGCAAAAAACCAGCGTTCCATACGTATCTTTGGAAGGTAGGGATATTCTGGAACTCCTGGTGTAACCAATCAATTTGGTTAGAACGGACTGCCTTCTGTACCTCCTTTAGCCATTGCTTAAAAACTGTGTTTTTATAGAAAGCCTGTACTTCCTTTTCTAGTAGCTTCGCTCCTTCGAGTGCTTGAGGAATATCCAGCGCTCCTCCCAGGTGACAATGAAGCTCTGCTTTGGGCAGGCTCTGTAAAAAGCGGAATGTGGGGCTTTGTTTGGATTCTGATCCCCGAATGTAGGTTTCTCGCATTTGTTGAATCATCCAGGGGGAAAGGGTAAAAATTGAAAGAAAATTACGCCGGTCTATAAGGGCCGATTCCCCTTTGGCCAGGAGATTTTCATAGAAGTAAAAAGCATTTTTTGTTTTCTGCTCTATGAGGTCGATTAATTCAGTGGAAGGTTCCAGTGTGCATAGGGTATTCGGTTCTGGCTCGGGTATTTGAAAATCAGGGGATGAGAAAAAATCCCGATTCAGGATGGATTCGTCCAAAAAGGGATAGGCCCCTACCCGGAGGGGCAGGAACACGGTAGCCTGGGCGGTGGGTAGAGGCTCCTGTAATCCTTGCCAGGAGAGTTCACGGAGCTCTTTTTGGTTATTAAGATCCCGATCAATAATGTGAAAGAGTAAGGTGCATCCGAAGTATACCGCCGCATCCTGCAAATCTGCGCTGATAGTTTTTCTTCCCCCCGTAAGAGAAATGTAGAGGGTATCTTCGGATGCAGGAGTAGAAAAATCCATCCTCATACGGTGGCGTGCGTGGAGGACAAGCAGGAAAAGTGCGTTCCGAATAGAGCGACAGTCTTTCTCTGTACGAATATCCGGGATATCCTGGCAAGCCCAGGCACGAACAAGGGGCGGTTGTTTTAGCTGAGTTACCCAGGGAAGAAAATCATCGATGAAGCTTTTTTGAGATTTTGGATCCGTAGTGAGGAAAATCCATAGCTCATCTATCCCCTTAATCCGATACTGCTTTCTCATCGATTCGATAGTAGCTCTTTCAGAGTGGTTGCGAAAAAAATCGAACCGTTCCGGATCCAGAAATCCGATCACCTCTGGAAGAATTAACCACGATAGCCCTAAAGAACTAATACCAATCTGCATACGATTCTCATCTCTTCTTCAAATGTTTACACAAGCTGGCTACAGTTCTTGAGTGTGGTACCTCCCCAGTCCAAATGCAGTATTTTTCCCCACATGGAAAATTTCACCAAACTGTAGAAAAGTTTTTTCCATCTTTTGCAGAATGCCCTCCAGAAGGAACTCCCCAACGATTCCTCCCATTCTAAGCAATGTCTTCTGCCGGCTGGAATAGTAGGGATAATCGACCCATCGGAACGAACGGCTTATAATTCGCAGGCTTTCATCTGAAGAATATCTGAAAGAATCTTCCTTCTCATCCTGCAATCCGTAGAGGGAACAAAGGATCTGTGCCCTTCGATAGAGGGCAGTGAAAAACTGAGGAGCGGTGAAGTGATCCAGGTATTTACCATCGATTCGAAGGCGAAGCGGGGTATCGAGAACAACACGGACCTTTTCTTCTATAGAATATGGATGCCGGGATTCAGTTGTATCAGAATTGGTGTGGGAAGGGGACAATTCCCAACACTGGATTCCAGACGAGGGATGGATCGAATCTTTTCCTAGAAGGATCGACTGTCCCTCACAGCTTAGATCCTGGATTTCGAATGGGATTCGATCCCGAAGAACGCCACTCTTTCCTGCCTGTAGAAGGGCATAGTAGAGGTACGGATAGTATTCAATCGCTTTTCCAAAGAGGGTTACGGTAAGGATCAGGTTCTGTACTTCTTCCCCGGGTCCTCTATTTACCGATAAGAGAAAAGGGTGACTCCCTCGATCCCGTCCTTCCAGTACATCTGGCTGAGTTTCCAGAGGAGTCTCGAACATCCAGGAGTAGGCACAGGTGTACTTCAATCCACAACCAGAACAGGGGCGTCCTCGAAAGATGCAGGTAAGGTGTTTTAGTTCCTTCCCCACGATACTCCGAAAGAGAAAAGTAGGAAGAGTGGGGAAGGAAATAGGCTTAAGAAATTGAATCAGATGATCGATTCGACGATACTGTAACTTCATCGCACTAATCCAGTATGGTATAGCTCGTTGTACTTTGCAAGAGTTTGTCGAGTTTTTTCGAGTTTTGGGAGTATATTGCAACTTTCTAAAATACTCCCACAAATCCAAGGGAAATCCCAAAGCTAGTACTCTCTTCTGAAAAAAATAGGGAAGGGCATAACGTAAGAAGTCCTGACTGTGAAAGTGGAAATATAAAATCAAGGCCAGCACCGAGACCGGTCTGACTGTCTGTATCTTCTACCGAATTGCCGTAGGAGTCTTCAATGGTAAGTTTCATGTGCGTATAACTGAACCCCAACGAAGGCATCATGGCAAAGGAGTTAGAGATGTCTATTCTATGGTAGAGATTCAATACAAAACCAGCCAGTGTTGCGGTCGTGTCCCATCCCAGATAATCCAGAGCGTCGGATGTATAGGTTGCAAAGCCCAGTGCTCCAGTAATGGCTAGGGATACAGGAATTTTTAACGATTGTTTCAGGGGAAATAGGGATGCGGAAAAGGTAAAGGCAGAAGTGGAGAGTTCTTCACCCAGAAGTTTTTCCTTAAAGTTAATTTTGGAGTAATCCAGTCCCAGATCTCCCCGGCCTAAGATCGAGAATCCGATGCCCAGGTCGAGGGATGTAGCGTCATCGTCGGAGGAGAAGCCTCCAGAGACTTCAAAGGAGCTTTTTTTGTCTGGTGTGTACTGACTTTGCGCAGAAAGAAAAAACGTACCTACTACAAATAGAACGAAACTCAGTAAGGTAG
>JAGODW010000334.1 GCA_017998025.1 Spirochaetales bacterium | reverse complement strand
TACCTGGCCCTGTCCGTCGTTTGCGGAGGTTTGATTGGAAATGCCCTCGATATCGAAGGGAAGATTCTCTCAATGGGAGAATTCCTGAAGAAAAGGTTTATCCGGAAGGAGGGTAAGCATGACTTTGCCTATGGCTTTCTTAACGCTTCGGTGCTTTTCTGTGTAGGAGCTATGACCCTCGTAGGCGCTTTCAAAGCAGGGACAGAGGGGGAATATACCTTAATCTTAACGAAATCTGTTATGGATGGATTTATGGCGATCCTTCTTACCGCTGCGCAGGGGATAGGAGTGGCTTTTTCTATTCTTATCATACTCGTGTACCAGGGTGGGCTGACCCTACTGGCCGTATTCGTGAAGCCGCTGGTAACACCCCTGGTACTCTCGGAGCTGACCGGTGTAGGAGGGGCCCTGGTAATGATGATCGGGTGCAACCTGCTGAATCTACGAAAGATCAAAACGGGGAATTTTCTGCCCGCTCTGGTGGTAGTGCTTTTCCTCATCGCTCTGGAACCGTACCTACCTCGTTTCTAGGATATTTCAATGCGAAGGAAAGACAGAGAAATCGAAGACTCGAATATAATAGAAGATATCCTTCAGAAAAATAATCTGGTACGGGTAGCCTGGGTTATAGACGGGAAACCGTACCTTCTTCCCCTTCATTATGGGTATGTCACGGGTCGGTTATACCTTCATTCAGCCCGGGAAGGACGAAAAATTGAAGCTACGAAACAAGCCCCGGAAGTTTGTTTCGAGGTGAGTGATTCCATTGAAATTCTGCCTGCGGAAACGGCCTGCGGATACACCACCCGTTACCGGTCAGTAATAGGGTATGGGAAAATCCATATTGTGGAAGAGGTGGAAGAGAAGCGGTTTGGTTTATCTATTCTGATGCGACAGATCACCGGCCGGGATGATTGGGATATCCCGATACAAGCTTTGGAACGGGTGGCTGTTTTAAGAATTGATATTACGGAAGTAACCGGAAAGCAATCTCATATTTAAGGAAGAGGATAGAAAAATGGAACTATGGATGGTAGCTATCATATTCATCGTAGTTTTTGCTCTGGTGCTGTACAGAAAATTCCCTATCCAGTATGTTTCCCTTGCGGGAGCAGCAGTATTGATTTTGCTGGGTATAATACCCGTTGGAACAGCCCTAACAGAGAGTATCGAGTGGGAAGTGATCTTCATTTATTTCGGGTACGGGATGTTGAGCGTTTTATTGGAAGAAAGCAGGTTACCCCGTGCTCTGGCAGATGCAGTTATTCCAAAGGTTCATTCGGAGAGGGATATGATTTTTGTTCTCAGTGCACTTGCCGCGCTCCTCTCTAGTTTTATGCCCAACCCGGTAGTTGTTCTTATGGTGGCCCCTGTAGCGCTGGATGTAGCAAACCGGTTAAAACGCTCTCCTTTCCCCTATCTGGTTAGTATCGCAATTGCTTCGAATGTTGTAACGACCGTATCCATGGTGGCGGATCCGCCGTCTCTTATTCTTGCCATGGCCACAAATATGACCTTCCTGGATTTTTATTGGTTTCAGGGAAGACCCGGTCTGGGTACTCTTTCTATCCTGGGTGTTCTGGTCGCCTTAAGTACTCTTTTATATCTGCACAGGAATTTGAATGCTCCGTTACAGATACAGGTAGATCAGTACCGGGTACCCAAAGGATCGAAAATACTGTTTGTTGGAAGTATTTTCCTGGGAATAGCCTGCCTTGTTCTAAAAACATGGTTCTCCCCTCTGGTATTGATAGGGATTTTAGGTATCTTTGCCGCCCTTGTATTTTTTCTGGAACCTCGCCTTGCAAAAGAAGACAACACCGGAGAAGCGACAGGTTCAGCCAATGAAAAGAGAGAGATTCTTTTTCTTGCGCCCAGTGCAGTTTTTGTTCTTAGTGTATTCGCTTTGATTCTTGCCCCTACAACTCCTCCGTCAGGCTTCCTGGGGCTGGTCAGCTGGCAGGGCTGGATCGGTTTTGTTTTAGGGCTGCTCTGCATACTAACGATGGGGCAGAGAGCTTCCCAAGCTTTGAAGGAGTACGATTGGGAAACTACCCTGTTTTTGTTAGGGATCTTTATTGTAATCGATTCAGTGGACCGTGTAGGGATCCTTTCCGGACTGGTAGATATAGTTTTAAAAACAGGTCTTACGAATCCTTTCCTTGTATTTACCTTGATAACCTGGCTCAGTGTAGCTCTCTCTGCGTTTATTGATAATGTTCCTTACACTGTGCTGATGATTCCTGTCTGTGGCTACTTTGCGAAAACGTTAGGGATCAATCCTTATTACCTATATTACGGCATGCTGATCGGTACGGGAATCGGGGGGAATATTACCCCGGTAGGAGCTACAGCCAATGTGCTTGCCTGCGGAATGCTGGAGAAACGAGGAATCAAGATAGATACATTGGCGTTTATGCGGATCAGCGTTCCTTTTTCTGTATCAGCAGTACTGGTAGGGCAGCTCTTAGTCCAGTTCTTTTGGGCAAAATAACAAATTGTACACACTTTACAATCAAACATCTATTTCCCCTCTGTATAATTAGAACTATACTATAGAGGAGGAGGAAGATGGCGGTACATCAGCCCATCGAGGAAAGAGTGAGTGATTTAGAGAATGCCATTCGGGAACTTGTCTATTTGCAGCACAAGAACGAAATGCAAATTAACCAATTAACCCACGAGATGAAAGAATTTAAGGATGAAATGCTGGTATTTAAAGATGAGATGAAGGATTTCAAAGACGAGATGCTGGCGTTCAAAGAGGAGATGAAAGATTTTAAAGATGAAATGCTGGCGTTCAAAGAGGAGATGAAAGAATTTAAAGATGAGATGCGGGCATTCAAAGATGAGATGAAGGATTTCAAAGATGAGATGTCAGCATTCAAGGATGAAATGAAGGATTTCAAAGATGAGATGTCAGCATTCAAGGATGAAATGAAGGATTTCAAAGATGAAATGAAAACCTTTAAAGACGAGATGCGGGAAGAGAACCGTAGCATGAACAAACGATGGGGCGAGATTTCCAATAAGCTGGGGACTCTGGTAGAAGACATTGTTGCTCCCGCGATCGATCCTATGATCGAGAAATATTTTGGAA
>JAGODW010000333.1 GCA_017998025.1 Spirochaetales bacterium | reverse complement strand
AGTACAGCCTCCCCCGGAAACAGTCCTTGTTTTAAAATCTTCTGAGGGGACTCTATACTATGAGATTACCTACGACGGTACTCTCCCCCGGGTGCCGGATGAAAGCTCTTCTCTGTACCGGAGATCGATTCCGCTCGCATCCAAAGAATTGAAGGTAGTGAATATTGTTTCACGATGCCGGGATGAAGCGGGTAACTGGAGTGCGGTGACGTATTCCCCGGATATTTTAAGTGGGTCTGAAGAACCGCTCTATCCTCCAGCCGTTCGGCAGGTTTCTTTTAGATACGCTACGGTACTTTCCTGGACAGATGCAGGAGAAACAGTTCTGGAACGGATCGATCCTGATCAATCTTACAAATTACAGGTTTCCCAAAATCCTCTGTTAGTGGAACATACTGCCGAACGGGAGATCCTTCTCCAATTTAGAGGAGTTGCAGGGAACACGAGTTCTCCGTTAAAATTGAGAATACCTCCTGCACTTCAACCAGTTCCTGTGCGTATCTCGGGTGGGGAAAAGGGAGAGTACGCTCAAGGGGTTGTGCTTAAAAACCTTGACGAAGGGATCGTGCTACGGTACGAAGTATCTACCGGGGACGCACCCCCTGGAACTGTGGACACTTACTCCCATAGATGGGAACAAACCCTATCTCTGGACGTACTTCCAGAAGAAACTGTAACATTTCGTATACAAGTTCAGAACTTTTCTAACAACATCCCTGTTTCGCCTGCTCAGGAGTTTCGTGTACGGATCGATAAAACTCCGCCACCTCCACCGGTATTGATCGGAGCAGAAGGAGGCGCTTCTTACTCGCAGGACCTGGATCTTTCCTTTCGATCCCGGGAAGGTACGGTGTATTACTCCATATCGACAGGAGAAGAGGGTGGGAAGGCCCCTCCCATACCTTCCGAGAAACAGTTTCAGGTTTTTAGCAGTCCCTATCGGGTAACCGTTCCTGAAGGAAGCAGCAAGGCAGTACACGTATATGCCTTCTGCAAAGATACGGTTGGGAATATTTCTCGGGAAATAGCGGTTTGGAGCTTTTTGCTCGATAAGCAGTACCTGTACGTTGCAGCTGGAAAAGGAGTCCAGGGAAACGGTACCCGTACATCTCCCTTTACTCAGCTCGACTCTGCCCTTGAAGCTGCATCCCGAAGTACCCGGGTTCGGATTCGGATATCTTCCGGAATCTATCAACTTTCAAAACCCCTAACGATAAATAAGGAACTCTTTATCCACGGCGGATTCGACCGTGCAGGATGGAAACCAGGAACACAACGAACGGTCCTTAAGCTTCCCCCTCTTCAATCGCTTTCACAAAGCGGTGAGGATAGTCAGGGGTACATCCATCTGGATACGAGTGTCCTGCAAATGGAACAGGTAACTCTGGAAGGAGGAGAGGGGAGTGGCCGACCGTTATTTTTTGTAAACGAAGGGAAACTTGTATTGAAGGATGTAACTGCATCTGTGATAGGGAAAGACCGTATTTTGGTCCAGGAAAAGGGGAGTGTTTCCTTTGAACGCTGTATTCTGAACAGCAGCAGACTGGAAACTGATTCCCTTATTAAAACAAGGAAAGGAGCATTTCTAGCCCGGGAAACGCGTTTTTCCTACGACCGTTCAGAACAAGGAGCTGCACTTCTTCGATTTACCGGATCACCCTCGGTAGTACTGGAATCCAGTACGATTGAACCAGGTTCGGGTGATAGTACGATGGGAATCGATGCAGAGGACTCCAACCTGAAATTGCAGTTTTGTACGCTGCATACGGGTACAGGAACTCTATCCTCGTATGGAGTACGAATCCAGAACGGAGCTCTTGCCATGAATCGGTCTGAAATTCGGCTTTCTCCCGAAGCCCATATTTCGGTAGGAGTAGGAGTTTTCGAGGCAAAGAGCGAGATAAACGGAACATCTTTCTTTATCTCAGGCCGGTATGGTACCCAGGCGCTGCGAGCCCGCTCTTCAGAACTGACCTTGTTGAACTCTCTATTTGAAGGGGATCGTACAGAAGACTATCTTTACTATGCCACCCTTGAGGATTCCACTCTGCGGATGGAGGGAAACGTATTTCGGAAAGGCTCTAGTTCAGATTTTACCGCGTTCCAGGTTTTCAGTTCCCGCATCGAAGCACGGAAAAACATCCTTGAACTGGGAGAGGGAAACCGTATTACCCAGGGATTTTTCCTTCGAGGAAAATCGGATTTATACCTTACGGAGAATGAGATAACAAGTAAGGATCCGAAAGGGCTTCTCTTTGTTTTACCCACCGATGGGCATACCCTGAACGTTCAGGGAAATACATTTTCCCTTCAGGGAGGAGCTTACCGGGAGATCCGTCGGGAAGGAAGAAAAGTGCTCCTCCGCACACTGAAAGAGTTCGAGGCTTCTTCTACGGATCGGGAGAAAATCAGGAATAATCGAAATCACTCTTGAGACCAGACAGGGCTTGAAACATCCGTAGAGTAGTCTCCCCGCCAGAGACCGTTTCGGGTGGTACCTGCAAAGAGAATATCCCCAAAGCCAAACACCCGAATCACGTTAGACTCATAGAGATCGGGAAGGCGGGAAAAATTCCCTCCCGGTCTCTCTATCGTGTTCAGATCGTCCTCAAGGATCGCGTTGGGAAGTTCCCGGATCACACTGGTACCAGCCCCTAAAATGATCATTCCTGCTGCTTTTGTTATAGATTTGAAGGATTTATTGTGATCTGAAGACGATATCCACGTTGTCCCGGAGTCTTCTGTTTTAAGGATGTACCCGTCCGAGGAGCAGAGATAGAGGGTGCCGGGATAGTCCGGATCTGCAAAGAGATCGGTAAAGTACGTTTTTCCTTCCAACTCAGACGAAGGTGGAGAAGACATACCGTAACTGTAAAAAGGAGTTACCGAAGACCAGCTGTTTTCTCCGGGAAGGCTGGTGCATTGAAACAGATCGGATGGCCCGGCAAACCAGTAGTTTGTTCCGTCCCACGCACCGGCTTTAATGAGATACTGCGTTATGCCCGTGGGAACGAGGTTCGTTCCGTTCCACCAGAGAAGTTCCGGGGTATCATCCAGGGGGGTACCGGCCGAAGCGAAGAGATTGCCATTCAAGGCAAAGAGGCGGGTAA
>JAGODW010000332.1 GCA_017998025.1 Spirochaetales bacterium | reverse complement strand
GGTTAAACCTCTCTACAGGATGAATGCTATTCAAGGCTCAGTTAGATTCCTGATCCGGATATTTCGATGCAACGGATTTTATGTTCGGGAGGACTTCAAAAAAGATATCGACCAGTTCCGGGTCAAATTTAGTTCCTGCCAGGGTACGTATTTCTTTGTAGACTTTTTCCTCGGACCAGGCTTCTTTATAGACCCGGTGTGAGATAAGGGCATCGTACACGTCCGCAAGGGCTACGATACGGCCGAACAGGGGAATCTCTTCCCCTTTTAACCCATTGGATTCTGTTTTCTGTTGCATAAGGTGCAGGGGATCTGCTGTATCTACCTCAATATGGCCTGGATAACCGCTTCCATCCCAATTTTCATGGTGTGTTAAAGCTACCAGTTGTGCCATTTCATCAAATTCCGATTGCTTATCGATGAACAACCGGGCTCCCATATAGGTATGGGACTTCATGATCTCGTACTCTTCATCGGTAAATCGCGCAGGTTTTTTTAAAATGATATCTGAGATGGCTACCTTTCCTACGTCATGGAGCATAGCGGCCATCCGGAGATTGTCCCGGTTCTGTTCTATTTCGTGCTGGGAAATATGATGTTTTTGTGCCCATCGCTCGTAAATTTCTACTGCATACCCGGCAACACGGTTTACGTGAGGGCCAGTTTCCTTGGGGTCCCGGAGTTCGGCCATCCGGATCATCCGGAGCAGAATAGCCCGGGTCATCTGTGCCCTCTGGAGAGCGGTAGAAACATTGGTGGCGAAATGCAGTACAAGCATTTCATCTTCTTTGGTGAAAGGTGCAACATTCCCCTCAGGATCCTTCGCATTAATCATCTGCAGTACCCCCAGCATCTCTCCCAGGTTGGTACGGATGGGAACAGTAAGGTTGGATACTGTTCGATAGCCGGAGATCTGATCGTAGGAAGGATCGAAACTGTAGGGCGCCCCTTCCGGGATGTTGTATACATTCGGTATATTTACGGCAGAGCCGGTGCTTGCTACGTACCCGGAGATCGTCTGAGGGTTGATCTTCACTTTGAAGACATTGTAGATCAGCTTTTGCCCGGGGGGTAACGTTTTCTGGATCGTATCGTTCTGGGAATACTGAATAATGAGATGATCCCCTTCCTTGATGTAGATAGAACCGGCATCGGCATTTACAACTTTCCGGGCTTCGTATAGGATCCGTTCCAGCAGAATATCCAGATCCTGGATTTTGTGTAGTTCCGAATCTAAAGCGAGAACTTGTTTCAATTTCTCCGAATCGGATTGAGGCATGATCCGCACCATCATAGAAGAGCACGACAGGATATGTCAAGTTGGCGATGTAAGACATATTGGATAAAATCCATATACTTTAAAACTATGCACTGTTCCTTACTTTATCTATCGGCAACTCTATGGATTTTACCTCTCTTTTTTATTCCAGGACCGCTTCAGATAGACCAGCTCGATCAGAATACCGGTACCTTTCTCCTGATCTGGGGGGTACACCTCCTCTATGGAATAGGGCATCTAAAACTAAAAAAGGATAGCGGTAGCGGATCCGAACAGTTTCTGGAAGAAATACTCCTTGTGCTGGCAGGTATTGGATTCCTCTTTACCTACATCTTTGCCGCCAATGCAAATCTCGATTATGTACAATGGTTCATACAAAGCGGCGGGAATTTAAAACTGGCTCCAGACAGCCGGACCGAGCGGATGGTTGCTCTACTTCGATACGGGCCTTTAATCCTCGCAGGAACCGGGACGTATTTACTGAATGCAGCGAGACGGGAGCCGGATCCCTTCCGGCTTGTTTTTATTCTTGCCTCTGCAGGAATTACCAGCCTCGCTTTTCCTTCCTTTTTGCACCTGGATGGATTTGGGCTCCTGGCATGGATCGGCCTGGTTCCGCTCTTATCTGTTTTGTACCGGACAAACTGGAAGGCTGGAGTTTTTTATGGAACTGTGTACGGAGTTTTTACTTCGACCTTGATCAATTTTTGGTTGGGAACCTTTAGCCTGGTATCTCTTCAGGTAGTTATTCTCATTCAGGGTGCTCTGTACGGGGTGTTCATGGTATTTTTCACTCCTCTATTGAAAAAGGTATCCCGGGAATATCGATGTATGTTGGCGGCTGCGCTCTGGACGATCTTTGAATATGGGAGATCCTCCGGCTTCCTTGGATATCCCTGGGGGCTTTTAGGAGCGTCCCAGTACCAGTTTTTACCCATTCTACAAATTGCATCCTTTACAGGAGTCTGGGGCATCACCTTCCTTGTTGTCCTGGTAAATGCAGCGTTTGCAGAGCTCTGTACGGCAGAGCGACGCGCAGTTAAACTTCAAACTGCGGTATACAAGGGATTGCAGAACCGCTGCTGTCTTAACAGCCTTGCTCTTCCTTCCCGTACCGTGTTGTTTGCTTTCCTCCTGGTTTTTTCCTCCTCTCTATACGGAGGCTGGGTACTGCAGAGAAATCCGGTTAGAAATTATTCGCCGCTCAAGGGTGGAGCCCCAGGGAAATCCATCGGAGCTGCTGCGGAAGCGGGCCTCTCGGAAGATACAGCGGTAATCGTCCTGGTACAACAGAACACAGATCCCCGGAAGGATGAGTACCTGAAGACGTTCCAGGTGCTCCAAACCCTGACAGATCGGGCACTAAAGGAATTGCCCGGGGATTATCCTCCGGATCTAATCGTATGGTCTGAGACCGCGTTTGTCCCGAATATTCGGAGATGGAGCCGTGAAGACCCGAATCAACACCAACTTGCCCGGTTGGTACAGGAGTTTCTTACGTATCAAAAATCTCTAGGTACGTATCTACTCACGGGGAACGATGATTATGAAATAGTAGAATCACAGACCGAGGAAAGAAAAGACTACAATGCTGCCCTGTTCTTTGCCCCGGACGGGTCCCTTCTGGATGTATACCATAAAAATAAGCTGGTTCCTTTTACCGAATACTTCCCCTACCAGAAAGAGTTCCCCTGGGTATATAAGGCGCTCCTTTCCTTTGATGTACACTTCTGGGAACCGGGAACAGAACAGACAGTGTTTACCCATCCCCGGTTCCGATTCTCTACTCCCATTTGTTTTGAAGATGTGTTTCCGAATCTGGTCCGGGGAT
>JAGODW010000331.1 GCA_017998025.1 Spirochaetales bacterium | reverse complement strand
TCCCTGGAAGAACCTCAATCAGAAAAGCCGGCAGTATCCGGCCCGCCGAAAGGAGAGATGCCTTCACCCCCGGCAGAGCAAGAGCCAAACGAGGAACCACAACCTGAACCCGAGTCGCAACCCTCCTTCAAACCGCAACTTTCCTCTGAAGGTGGAATCCCGGTCTCTCAGGAACCGGGAATTGAGCCGGAAGCTCCCGAACCTTCTCCTTCCCCTGCAGAAAAGCCTCTCTTAGCACCCCAGGTTGAAATAAATCTCCTGGATTATCTTCTCTCCCTTACCCAGGCTCTACCGTCAGAACGGCAAGAGGAGTTCAGGCAGAGCGAATATCTTCTAAAAATAGAATCTCTTAAAAACCGGTTGGCCGGTCATAAAGGGTTTTTTAAAGACAAAGCGTCCCTTCTAGGCGAGCCTAAACCGTTAAGCGGGCCTTTGCCCAAATCAAAGGTAAAAAATGCTCTGTCCTTTCTTACCGACATGGCTCAGTTCTATCCGAATCCTGATGCAGCGAAAGTTCTCCAGAAAAAAATCTACAAAGTGCTGGAAAAAATCCCGAATAATCACAACAAGGAGAACGGGGGATGAATGCAGATACGAACCTGATTCGTGTAAAAAACTACATCTCCAAGATTCCCGCTTTACCTGTAACGGTAACGAAGATCCTGGAAATCTGTAATAATCCAAACACCTCTCCCGTGGACCTGAACCGGGTCATCAGTGTGGATCCTGTGTTAATGGGTCGGGTGCTAAAACTAATCAATTCTGCCTACTATGGACTTTCCAACCAGGTTACCTCTCTATCCAGGGCAATTATTATGCTGGGTATCAATACGGTTAAAAATCTGGCCCTTAGCACGGCTGTTATGGGCTCTCTCGGCCCTACCGGAGGAGCCTTGAACATGCAGGGTTTCTGGCGGCACTCTCTCTGTGTCGGTGTAACTTCAAAGCTCATCGCTAAGGCTCGAAGAATACCTACGAAAGAACTGGAAGAGTATTTCATTGCCGGCCTGCTTCATGATATGGGAAAAATCCCCTTGAATAATACGTTGACAGAGATGTATATCGAGGCGATGGGACAGTCGGACAGAGAGCAGATTCCCCTCTATCTAGCAGAAAAACAAATTTTAGGATACGATCACTGCGAAATTGGAGTACTCATCGGGGAACTCTGGAAACTCGGCGGTGGCATCCTGGATACGATTCAATACCACCATCAACTAGATAATTACTCCGGTAAATATATAGAAATTCTCCAGACGGTTGTAGTTGCAAACTATTACGCCAATGTAAATGAAATCGGATTCTCTGGAAACCGCTTTCCAGAGACTGTTCCTGATGAGGTACTGAATGCCCTGGGGATCCGTTGGGAACTGTTTGAAGAAATCTCGGAAGATGTAGTACGGGAAATAGAAAAGGCGCAAATTTTCCTGAAAATTGCAGAAGAGGGATAGGTATGCCCAAAGGAATGCAGATACGATTTTGGGGCGTTCGAGGATCCATCCCCTGCCCCGGCCCTGAAACGGTAAAATACGGAGGAAATACAACCAGCATCGAGTTGCGGTTTGGGGATACCGGACAACTGATCATCATCGATGCGGGCTCCGGAATCCGTCCTCTGGGGGATTCTCTGATGAAGAAAGACTTTCCCAGAGGTCCGATCCGTGCAGATATTCTAATTTCCCATACCCACTGGGACCATATTATGGGTTTCCCATTTTTTACCCCGATTTATATAAAAAGTTCAGTTTTGAACATCTATGGTCCGGTTACCTATGAGGAAGACACCCTCGAGAAGGTGATCGGGGATCAGCTCCGGTACCGTTACTTCCCTATCCGTCAAGAGGAACTCTCCGCTACAATACACTATCATCAACTACGGGAAACTTCCTTTCTCCTGGGAGAGGAAGTCTTTGTAACTACGAAGTATTTGAATCATCCAATCCTCTGCCTGGGATACCGGTTCGAATACAAAGGAAAAGTGTTCTGTACAGCCTACGATACGGAACCTTTTCGGAACGTGTTTCCAACGGATCCGTCTCATCCAGACTACGATCCCGTGGCTGCAGAAGAAGGGGAAGCTGCTGCCCAGGAAGAAACGATGAAATTCTTTAGATTCATCCAGAAAGCCGACGTGGTTGTGTACGATTCCCAGTACACTCTGGAAGAATACAAGGCTTCGAAAATCGGTTGGGGGCACAGCACCTACGAACATGCAATCAATGCGGCCCATAAAGCAGGGGTAAAAAAATTAGTCCTGTTTCACCACGATCCCCTTCGTACCGATGCCCAGCTGGATGAAATCGGAGAAAAGTACCGTTCTGCCATTCAGGGACGTTCTTCCCTTGTCCTGGAAATAGCACGGGAAGGTCTTGAAATTGAGCTTTAAAGTTTTTAGAATACATACACGGAAAGAGAAATAGGCGGGGGATTAGCTCAGTTGGTAGAGCGATAGGTTCGCAATCTATAGGTCAGGGGTTCAAATCCCCTATCCTCCATTTCCAAGGCGGAGTTTTTCCTTAAATCGTTCCAATTCTTTTCCTTCCAGCCCACAGTTCTCTATATTTACCCCTGTAAGCAGGTAGGTTAAGGCTTCCCGTTCTTTGCCGGAAAAAGAGACGCCTGTTAAACTATACTCTTCGAATGCTTCCATCGCGATAGGACAGACGGTTCGGGTAATATCGAATAACTTCTCCGCATAGAGGCGAATTTCCTTCTGTGCATGGGGATCCATCCGAAGGCGGAGAAAATGCATCAGGTTGTGCAGATCGATCTGCCAGTACCATTCTGTGTAGAGACAGAGGGGAAGAATAATCCGGGCAAGTTCCCGCGCCAGGCCCATGGAGATGAATTTCGTATACACCTCATAAGCCCGCCCCTGTTCCGCCTGAATAGCAGCAAGCACTTCCCGGCTGACTTCCTCGGGAACAGGCTCCTCGGCACGGCCCTGTTTGTTGTCTTTGCTCTGGGCGGCAATATCCGAAGGATCCGGAAGGTAATACTCATCCTTTAGAATACTGTACCGGCCGGAAATTTCATTCACCCGGGCCGTTCTATGGCGAATCCATTGGCGGGCTACAAAAATTGGAAGTTTCACATGAAAGGTCAGCACCACCT
>JAGODW010000330.1 GCA_017998025.1 Spirochaetales bacterium | reverse complement strand
TACTAAAGAAGGTTTTCCCGTTTTAGGAGAGAAAGGGCCTATTAAAGTAAAAGAAAATAATTTTGTTGTGGACCAATATGGCAATGTATTTATAAATCAGAGGTTCAGCCAAAACGATACCCGTCTCGTATCCCGGGCTGAAAACGAATGGGACCAAACAGAGAAATTGGACACCCTGAAGATTGTGCGTTTTCAACGTACCCGCTATCTCCAGAAACAGGGGTCTTCTCTCTGGAAAGATACAGAAGAGTCCGGTACAGCACAGCTGGCAGAGGCGAACAAACGTCCCAAGGTACACCAGGGATTTCTAGAAGCTTCTAATGTAAATCCGGTTACAGAGATGGTTCGCATGATAGAAGTAAACCGGGCCTATGAGGCAAACCAGAAAACCATTCAAACCCATGATACGTTGCTAGGACGATTGTTAAATGAAGTTCTCCGAGTCTGATGAATCGAAAAAGGAGTTGAAAGCGTATGGTTAGATCATTATGGACCGCAGCTTCCGGGATGACCGGACAGCAGTTCAATATTGATACAATTGCAAACAATCTTTCCAACGTAAATACTACGGGTTTTAAAAAGAATCGGGCAGATTTTGAGGATCTCCTATACCAGACACGAAGGGTTGCCGGCACTCCGGCTACAGAAGTAACCCTGGTGCCAACAGGTGTACAGGTGGGGCATGGGGTAAAGGTAGCAGCTACGCAGAAGGAATTTACCCAGGGGTCCTTACAGAACACCGGAAACGTTAGTGATATGGCTATTGAAGGTGAAGGATTTTTCCGGGTTCTCCTCTACGATGGTACCTATGGGTATACCCGGGATGGAGCATTTAAGATTGATTCCAATGGTCAGTTTGTCACTTCAAACGGATACCGGCTCATGCCTGAAATTATTCTTCCGGAAGGATTTATTCGGGAATCCCTCTCTATCTCTCAGGATGGAAGAGTAACGGTAAAAGTACCGGGAAACGATGATCCTATAACGGTAGGACAGCTGGAGCTCCATCGATTTGTAAATCCCACAGGACTTCAAGCCATTGGAGAAAACCTGTTCAAGGTGACCAGTGCTTCGGGTGATCCGATTCAAGGACGTCCCGGATTCGATGGAATGGGTAAAACGATCCATCGGTTTCTGGAAATGTCGAATGTCTCTATTGTGCAGGAGATGGTAAATATGATCGTTGCTCAGAGGGCCTACGAGTTCAACTCGAAAGCTATCCAAACGTCGGACACGATGCTTGGGATTGCGGCCAATTTGAAACGATAGTGAGTATCTATGGACGGTTCAGATTTTTCTTTTGAAACGGTACGGCCTCAAATTGACTTAGGAAGGATACAGAAAGACCTTCAGAAGATTCAGCAGTTTGCTTCTGATTCGAGACCGAAAACTGATGCAGGGCGCCTTAAGGATGCCTGTCAGGAATTTGAAGCGATCTTCATTAAACAGATGCTCGATTCCATGCGAAAAACAATTCCCCGAACCGAATTAATTGAAAGGAACTTCGGGGAAGAAATTTTTGAGGATATGCTGTATACTGAGTATTCGAAGGTACTGTCTAAAAGAGGAAGTTTAGGAATAGGAGATCTTCTGTTCCGGCAGCTAAATTCAAATGCCTCTAAGAATGCATAAGTGTATAAAAAACGATACAATTCTTCTCTAGAATATTTTATTGCTGATTGCTCGAATCTTTTAATTCATTGTAGTAGAATAAATTGAAGCTCTACATAATTCTGTCCCATGAATTGGCATAGAAGTTGCATTCTATCTATTGTATGAAGAAGTCATCCGTAAATTCAACTTCGAATGAGGATATTTTAAAAACCTATTTTCTGCAGATAAAAGATATCCCGGTACTTACTGCGAAGGAAGAGCAGGATCTTTCCCGCAAGATTCTTCGGGGAGATTCAGAGGCAACTAGACAGCTCATTGAATCTAATTTAAAACTCGTAGTGAAAATCGCAAAGGGGTATATGTCTGCGGATATTCCTTTGATGGATCTGATCCAGGAGGGGAATATTGGGCTTTTGAAAGCGGTTAAAAAGTTTGACTATCGCAGAAATGTGCGGTTCAGTACGTATGCCTCCTGGTGGATTAAGCAGTCTATTACGCGGGCTTTATCCAATAAAAAAAGATGTATCCGCTTACCTCATCGGAAGGAAGACATGCTGAGAAAAATCCAGAAAACTTCCTTAGATCTATCTCAACATCTTATGCGGGAACCTTCCATCGACGAAGTTGCTCACTATATCAAAATGGAAAGTCATGAGGTACAAGATATTTTGAATCTTTCCAATGGGATTGTTTCCATGGATAGTGAAAACCGTGAAGAAAATGGCAACCTTCATGATGTATTAGAAGACTATACGTACAGTCCCGATAAGCTGTTTATGAAAAAAATCATGCGTGAAGATGCATTGAAATTCCTCAAGCAACTCTTCCCAAAAGAGCAGCAGGTATTGTTGTACCGATTCGCCTTTGTGGGAGGGGATCGCTATACTCTGAAAAGAATCAGCAGACAATTGTCGATATCTCCAGAAACGGTTCGCCAGATTGAAATGCGAGCCCTGCAAAAACTCAAGGAACAGGCTGTAGAACTTAAAGAATATGTGTATGATTGATCCTCTATGGTAGTGCTTGGAATTGAAACTTCCTGTGATGAATGTGCGCTGGCGGTTCTACAGGAAGGTAAAAAGGTTTTAGGGAGTATTGTCGCCAGTCAATTAGATATCCATCGCCCCTATTATGGAGTAGTACCGGAAATTGCTTCCCGCGTTCATTTAAAATGGATCCTTCCTGTCTATCGGGAGGTTTTGAAAAAAGCGGGAATTCAGCCAGAGGATCTGGAGGGTATTGCTGCTACCAATAGGCCGGGTTTGTTAGGAGCCCTTTTGGTAGGTTTTACCTTTGGTAAAGCCCTCGCTTACTCACTTGGAATTTCATTTGTTGCCGTAGATCATGTACGGGCACATCTGTATGCTCCCCATATCGAGAAGGAAATCCAGTACCCCTATATAGGACTGCTTGTATCCGGAGGGCATACCCTCCTGGCTATTGTACGAGACTTCAACAATCTAGAAGTAGTGGGTACCACGATCGATGACGCCTGTGGTG
>JAGODW010000329.1 GCA_017998025.1 Spirochaetales bacterium | reverse complement strand
TATCCTCCTATGCCATGTAAACACCGCCGTTTATATCCAGGGTGGCTCCCGTGATGAAACCGTTATACTCAGATGCAAGGAAGGCTACTGCCCGGGCAACATCTTCGCACGTTCCTGCACGGCCCAACGGGATGCCTTCGATGGTATTTTGTTTCGATTCTTCCGTTGTGTGGACAGCATGGAAGCGTGAACCGAGGATGAACCCCGGCGCTACGGCATTGACCCGGATACCAGAGGGGGCCAATTCGGTAGAAAGGGATCGGGTGAGAGTAAGGACAGCACCTTTCGCAGTTGAATAGACGAGGGATCCCGGATGGCCTCCCTTACGACCGGCCAGTGAGGCGAGATTAACGATGCTGGAGTTTCCTGCCTTTTTTAGAAGTGAGAGGGCTTCCCGGGTGACAAAAACGAGTGAGTCCAGATTAACAGCCATTACCTTCCTATAAAAGTCGGTATCTAAGGTTTCCAGGGTCTTTCTGCCGATCAGGTCTCCTGCATTGTTCACGAGGATGTCGAGTTCCTCCCATAAATCTTCTATAAACCGGAAAAGATTTTTAATATCCTCTTCCCGGGTAAGATCCGCTTTAAAGGTATGGGCTTCGCCTCCCGCTGCAGATATCTCTTTAGCCAATTTCTCTGCGTTTGCAGAACTCTGGAAATAGTGAATCACCACTTTTGCCTCCTGGGCAGCAAGTTCACGGCTTATAGCGGCGCCGATTCCAGAGCCTCCCCCTGTAACAAGTGCCTTTTTCCCTTCTAATCTGTTCATGTTTGACTCCTTGGTAATTATATTTCTCGCGGGTAGATTGATTCCCGGAGCATAAGCTGTGTAGGAACGATGATTCGGACCGGACCTGGATTTCCGGAGGAAAAAATAGAAAATAGCGTTTCAACGGATAAACGGGCGATAAGGGGTAAATTCACACTTACCGTCGATAAACGAGGTGTGCATTGAGTACACTGTTCCGTATCATCAAATCCTACAAAACTTATCTCCTCCGGAATCCGGTAACCTGCCAATTTTACTGCCTCCATAGCGCCCAGGGCTACCATATCATTACATGCGCAAACAGCTGTAGGAATGGATTCCTGCGTCTTAAGGACTTTTTGCATCACTTCTTTCCCACTTTCGAAATTCCAATAGCTTTCGAGCATATAGGATTCCATCCTATCATTGGCATGGTCTGAAATGAACTCGTTGAATGCTGTTTCGCAGGTTTCCGTCGTATAGTGGCCTTTTACACCATTGATGAAGAGAATCCTTCGGTGACCTATGGTGAAAAGATAGTCCAGTACTCCTCGGAAACCGAAAAATCGGTCCTCTAGAATCATGGGGAAACGTTCTGATATCCGGTTTATGAGCACAACTGGTAATTTCAACCGGAACGCATCTTGCAAGGTTTTTTCCGGAACCTGGCTCACGAAAATTATTCCAGAGGCTCCGCTTTGCTGGATGTTCACAGGCAATCCTCCGTCAGGCACCACAGTTGAATAAAGAAGATGATACCCACGGATTTCTAACTCTCTTCCTATGAGGTAAAATAGTTTCGCATTAAAGGGCTCGGTAATGCGGTCCACAGAGTGGCTTCCCTGAGGAAGAACAAAGGCAACCAATTTGGAGGCTGGAGTTTTTACTGTATTACCTACCGTTGGAAGGACTACAGTACCCTTACCTGGTTCTTTACGGATAAGCCCTTCCTGGACAAGCATGTCCAAAGCCTTTCTTACCGTAAGCCGGTCTGCACCATAGAGTTTACTGAGTTCTCGTTCCGAAGGAAGATACCTCTCGGCTTCGGTCTGTTCATGAAGGATCGTCGAGAGGAGAGATTCATAAATCTTAATATACTTGCGGTTATTCTTTTGTAATTTCACCTGCGTAGCCTAAAAAAATGTTGCGTCTGAACAGTATCCGTGCTATGATATTCTACTGGTAATCAACTGGTTGATTACATTATGTACTGTAACCGGTTTTTGAGTATTCTGCAACTAAATTTTAGGAGGATTTTATGAAAAGCGTTTGCAAAACATTCAAAGTGGCTTTTCTCGTTATGTCCCTGGTAGCAGCAACCTCCCTTTTTGCAGGAGGAGCGAAAGAAGGTCAGTCTACGGAGAAATTCGTCATAAAGATGGCGACTCCCAGCAATCCTGAGGATTCCTGCGTCAAAGCATTCTTCCACTTCAAAGAAATTGTCGAAAGGGAAAGCAAGGGACGGATTGAGGTTCAGGTAGCGCATTCAGGTCAGCTTGGTGGCCATCGGGACTATATGGAAGGCCTTCAGATGGGAAGTATTCAGATGGCAGAGATCAATACTTCCGTATTATCAGCAGTTGAACCCAAATTTATGGTGATGGATCTGCCCTATATTTCCAAGAGTGTGGACCACTTGGATAGGGTTCTAAAAAGCGGTGTTGGCGATCTACTGTCAAAGGCTTTGGAAGAGAAGACAGGTATCAAAATTTTAGGGTATATGTTGAGGACTCCCAGAAGTGTTTATAGCTCTCGAGGCCCTATCTATACTGCAGATGATTTCAAAGGGTTGAAGATTCGTGTTATGCAGAGTCCTGTTATGGTGAAGACAATGGAGCTCCTGGGAGCCAAGCCGATCCCTATTGCCGCAACTGAGCGGTATATGGCACTTCAGACCAAAGTAGTCGATGCAGCCGAGAACAGTCCTCCCCTTATTATAACAGAGAAGGAATATGAAGTAACAAAGTTTGTATCTTTGACAGAACACTTTATTACACCCAATGTTATTGCTATCGACAGCAAGTTTTTCAATAAGCTTCCCACGGATCTTCAAAAAATTGTTGCTGATGCTGGAAAGGCAGCGGCAGAATATGCAACACGGGAAGATAAAGAGCAACTCGCAAAAGCACTCGCGGTTCTTGAAGAGAAAGGAATGAAGGTAAATACTATTCCTGATAAATCTAGTTTTATCGAAAAAGTAAAGCCTATATATGCCGAATATCAGGATAAGATCGGTAAGGATCTTATCGATAAATTCCTCAGCACCAACTAATAGTATGCTTACAATAGCCAGCCTGCAGTGCCAGGCTGGCTTTTAATGAGGTTTATATGGAACAAACCATGGAACGAGTTGTGAAATTCCTTTTTG
>JAGODW010000328.1 GCA_017998025.1 Spirochaetales bacterium | reverse complement strand
TCCCATAATCTGCATGATTACAAAGGTAGATACGATGGAGTATGGCATAGCGATGGCTATAATGAAGGTGGAACGGAAATCATGAACGAACAACAGAAGGATTAATCCTGTGAGAAGTATCCCCATAATAATGTTATTCAGGGTGTCATTTACCGAATCTTCCACGAACGATGCCGTTTCCTCTACGGTTTGTAATCGAATCTTCCCTCCCAGCTCTTCTTCAATGAGGGGAATACGTTTTTGAATTTCCTGAACCGTCTTAACCGTGTTTCCGCCGGGAACTTTGATAGCCTGGACTACCAGAACGTTATTATTTCGTGAATTGGAAGGACGGTCGAACAGAGTGGTGCGTTGCCGGACTTCTTTTCCACCATCCTGAACCATGGCTAATTCTCGAAGTTTACGGATCCCCGTTTTTGTAGGAATATCCAGGTTCTCGAGATCATCCAGCGATTCGAACTCTCCTTTTAACCGAACCGAGATATCCTGATTCCCTTCTCGAAAATTGCCGCCGGGGAGTTCTACATTAGCAGCCTTGAGGATTCCTGCTATCTGGGATAGAGAAAGAGAATGCTGAAATACCGTTCGTTTATCGAACTTAACCTGGATTTCTCGTTCCTCGCCGCCCACCAGCTCCACCCGCCCAACTCCATCTATCTGACTGATCCGCTCTTTCACAACCTGATTTACCAGTGCGTAGAGCTCCGTAGGAGGCATATCTCCTTCTGCTACCAGGGTGATTATTGGAAGGAAACTATTGATGTCTAATTTGATGATAGCAGGTTTTTCTATATCATCGGGAAGACTACTTAAAATTGGATCTACTTTATCCTTTACCTCTTGGAGGGCTGTGTTTTCATCCTTCCCATGCTTAAATTGTACCTGAATAAAGGAAACACCTTCCATCGAGTAGGAGATAATCGTTTCCAGATTTCCCAGGGAGGAAACTTCGTCTTCTATTTTTTTTGTAACCTGGGTTTCTATTACCTGGGGTCCTGCCCCAGGGTAGATCGTCTGGATTAGCACAAACGGAGTTGTAACCTCCGGGAATAATTCTATGGGCAAGGAGAAATAGGCTAAAATACCAAAGAGTAAGAAAACTGAAAGAAACATCGTTACCAGGACCGGCCGTTTAATGGATAGATCAGATAAAAACATGAATACCTCCGGTGTCCGAATTAAGGAATAATTTTAATTTTGGCACCGTCCGCGAGGAGGTGGAGACTTTCTATGATGAGCTGATCTCCTGGTTCCAATCCGGAGAGGATCTCCTGGTTGAATCCTTCTATTTCTCCAATTTCTACTTTGCGTTGGGCTGCAAAACCATTGTTCGCGACATATACACTATAATGGGAATTTTCTCGAAGCAACTCCGTTCGTTTTACCACTATAGCCTGGGGGTTCCGGTAGGTTTCTATCTCGACGTCAACCGTAAGTCCGCTGGTAAGGAGTTTTTGTGGATTTGAAAATTGAACCAGCACCTGGAAAGCTTTTCTTTTGCTATCCATAATTAAATTCACTCGACTTACGTGCCCCTGGAAAATCCGGTCAAACCATTTCAAGCGAGCAGGTTGTCCCAGATGGACTTTTTTGATCTCTTCCGGGCTGACCCACATCTCCGCTTCCATCTCGTTTAGGTTGGAAACGGTAAATAGCTCATCCCCCGGTTTTACATTGGAAGATACCTGTACCTTCAGGCTTGTAATTATCCCTGAAATCGGGGCTTTTACGTTCACCATGTCGTCGGCAGATTTAAAGGCAGATTGAGCAAGTTCGTAGGCGGTTTTTGCATTGTCATAAGCCTGTTGAGAGATTCCATTGTTCTCAAAAAGATCTTTACTACGTTTAAAATTCGCTTCCGCATTTTCCAGGCTTACTTTGGCTTGCTGGTACACGGGATTTGTTTCAGAAAAGGTAAGAACCACCTGGTCTTTTATTACCACGTCACCGATAGAGACAAAAAGCTCCCTCACTACATCACTTATAGAAGCAAAAGCGGTGGATTCCAACCGGGCTCTGAGCTCTGCGGGATACTTAAGGTACGTTGCAAACGGTTCATATTTAATTTCCCGCACTCGCACGGGGACGCCTTCTTCAGTATGTATCTGTTCCATGCTTTTAAAATTTTCTGCATCTTTTTTCTTTTCAGTATTACATCCAGTTACCATAAAAGTGCTGAAACACAAAACACCTATTGTTAAGATCAGGGTTAACCTGATTTGTTTCATTTGCTTCTCCTTTGCCCTTGCAAGAATCATCCTATTCCAGATATAATACTAACCGTTTGGTTAATGTCAAGAGTTTAAGGGGGGATCCCTGTCATCAAATAGGAAATACCATAGTGTTTTACTTTCCAAGATAGTTGTTGCCCTGGAAAAGTTAGGGCAGTATTGGCTGTTCCAGTTAGATGTATTCAAATGGATGGTAAAACCTCCCTTTCGTGTGCACCTGGTAATAGAGCAGATAGAAAAGATCGGGGTACAATCAATTCCCATCATTCTACTCTCCAGTTTTACCATCGGAATGATTTTTGCCCTTCAATTGGGAAGCTTCCTCGTGATGTTTCGAGCGGAAATGCTGGTAGGAGCTGCGGTAGCTAAAACTCTTACACGGGAACTGGCTCCGGTGGTAACTGCTCTCATGTTGATTGCCCGTACCGGTTCAGCTATGACTGCGGAACTCGGGACGATGCGGTCTACCGAACAGATCGATGCCATGGAAACCATGTCGGTAAACCCTATCCAGTATCTGGTGGTTCCGCGGATTATTGCTTCTTTATTTTCTTTTCCCGTTCTCACTGCCATAGCCAATCTTGTGGGTGTAGTAGGGAGTTATTTGATTTCTGTTATCATTCGTCATGTGGACAAGGCTGGATTCCTTGATCAATTATACGCCTATGTGGAACCTGTAGATATCGTTTCAAGCCTTATCAAGGCGGCTGTTATGGGGTTTCTGGTCAGTATAGTCTGCTGTTTCTATGGGTACTACGCAAAGGGGGGGTCGATGAGGAGCGCGCCGTCGGGAAGCTGCACCAGTTCCCGGTGGGTGGTGGTGTGGCGGCCCCGGCCGGCGCGGTCGCTGATCTCGCGGGTGGGGAGACGCTCCTCGCCGAGGAGA
>JAGODW010000327.1 GCA_017998025.1 Spirochaetales bacterium | reverse complement strand
GGTCCTTACGATTGCCGGTATTCAATTCGGATACTTACTTGGGGGTGCTATTGTACTGGAGCAGGTCTTTTCCCTCCCGGGCTTAGGAAGACTGATCCTCTCTGCCGTGTATCAGAGGGATTTTCCCGTAATTCAAGGAGGAACCTTGTTCATTGCCGCAGTGTTCTCCCTCGTAAACTTTATGGTTGATATGCTGTACTCCCTGGTAAATCCTAGAATACGGGTAAGCTGATGGGAACAGAAGTCTTACTGGAAATAAAGGATCTATTTGTAGAGTTCTCTTCCCACCAACACAAAATTTCTGTCGTACGAGGAATCGATCTCACCATTCTTCCCGGACAATTCCATGCACTGGTGGGAGAATCGGGAGCCGGAAAAACCGTTACATCCCTCTCGATCCTACGCCTCCTCTCTTCAAAAGTATCCACCAGCCGGGGAACGATTAAATTCAATGATCATAATCTGCTCGATCTATCCGAAGAGGTCATGAAGGATCTTCGAGGTCGGGAAATCAGCATGATTTTTCAAGAACCGGCTAAGTACCTCAATCCGTCCCTGAAAGCGGGATTCCAGGTAATGGAAGGAGTGCGTTACCATCTGGGATATTCCGAGAAGGCAGCACGAGAACTCGCCTGTGAGCTGTTCCAAAAAGTAGGGCTTTCCGATCCTGAGCTTGCGTTAAATCGGTATCCGCATGAGTTTTCGGGAGGGATGAAACAGCGTCTTATGATTGCCATGGCAATTTCCTGCAACCCTTCCCTCCTTATTGCAGATGAACCTACTACATCGCTCGATGTAGGCGTTCAGAGGCAGATCATTCACCTGCTTCTGGAACTACAACAATCTTCCCAGATGGCTATTCTCTATATCACCCATAATCTGGGAATCGTCCGGTATGCTGCAGATTTTATTACGATTATGTATGCGGGGAAGATCATGGAATCTGCGCCGAAAGATCAACTGTTCAACACTCCTTTTCACCCCTATACCCGGCTCCTCTTAGCTTCTATTCCTTCCCGAGAAAAACGGGGTACTCGTTTACAGGGAATCCCGGGTACGGTTCCTGATCCAGAGCATATTCCTTCCGGCTGCCCATTCCACCCCCGCTGTCCTCTAGTTCAGCAAAAATGCCGGGAGAATATTCCTCCCCTTGTCCGGATCGCGGCAGGACATCGATGCGCATGTTATTTCCCCGGAAAGGAGTTCAGTAGCCCCCTATGAAACCGTTTTTGCGGGTAGAACACCTTACAAAGATATTCCCCGGTTCTGGAATCATTAAACGGTACCCGGTGAAAGCCCTGGACGATATCAATTTCACCGTTGAGGAGGGAGATATATTTGGCCTGGTGGGAGAATCTGGTTCAGGGAAAACTACTCTGGCTCGGTGCATCCTCTTTTTAGAACCTCCCACTCATGGAAAAGTCTACTATGGAAACCTCTGCCTAAACCGTGTGCCGTGGTATCGATGGAAGAAACTACGGAGCAGGATGCAGATCATCTTCCAGGACCCCAATAGTGCCCTCAATCCCCGGCTTACCATTCGAAAAAGTTTAGAAGAGGGATTGATCAATCTAGGATACAGCCAAAAACAACGGACCGAGACAATCCGCAAACTTCTAGATCAGGTAGGGATACCCTATAGTCAGGTAGACTATTACCCCCATGAGTTTTCAGGCGGCCAAAAACAGCGAATCATTATTGCCCGTGCCCTCTCTATGAACCCAAAGTTCCTTGTGCTGGATGAACCAGTGTCCAACCTTGACGTATCCATTCAGGCAGGAATTATCAATCTTTTAATGGATCTTAAAAAAGAATTTAACCTGACCTATATATTTATCTCCCATGATCTGGATCTCATTGCGTATCTGAGTACCAAAATCGGAGTACTGAAGGGAGGGCAACTGGTAGAAGCAGGCCTCACAGAGGAAGTGCTTACCCGTCCTCTCCATCCGTATACACAGTATCTCCTGGAAAACCCTCTTAGCTTTCACTCTATGATCCAGCCCAAAGAAACGAAGAAAAAGGAGGCTCTATGAAGAATTTAAAGAAATTGTTTGTATCCCTTTTTTATACAGCAGCGATTATTTTTGCCGCATCTCCTGAACTATTTGCTCGAGGAACCGGAGAACAAAAATTTGTACGAATGGCCCTTTCGGGAAATCCGGACACGCTGGATCCGCACAAAACTGCAGGCACCCTCACGTTCCAGGTGGCTAAAAGTCTCTACGATACGCTTTTGGAACCCGATGTTCAGGGGAATCTGGTCCCTGCCCTGGCAGAACGATGGGAGTTCCAGGACGGAGACAAAACCCTTATCTTCTATCTTAGAGATGGGGTAAAATTTCATGATGGAACCGGATTTACATCCCGAGATGTTGAGAAAACACTCGAAAGAGTGATGGCTAAATCTACCGGATCTCCTCATGCAACCGAGTTTTCTCCTATTCAGAAGATAGAGACCCCGGATCCCGGAACGGTGATTCTGCGGCTTTCCGCTCCTTCCGCACCTTTATTATCTACGCTCGCTTCCGGATGGGGAGCAATTCTTCCGGCTCATCTGATCGAAGCCGGACATGATTTTGGTTCTCATCCCGTAGGAACCGGCCCCTTTGCCCTCAAAGAATGGATTCGGGATAATAAACTCGTTCTGGTAAAAAATCCTTCCTACTGGCAACCACAAAAACCAAAAATTGGAGGAATCGAATTTCGAATCATCACAGAACGCTCCATCCAGGTGCAAGGACTGCTATCCGGTCAATTGGATATAGTAGATATGTACGATAACATAGATGTTCCTTTAATTGAGAAGAATCCCTCTATACGGATTGAAAAGAACTTAACGTCCCTCGTTATGGTCCTTGCAATGAATACTAAGCGTCCTCCCTTAACAGACATCCGGGTCCGGCAAGCTATTAACTATGCCATCGATAAACAGAAAGTACTGGATATTGCCTACGGAGGAGGAGTGCCGGTAGGTACGTTTATGGATCCTTCGGATCCTGTATATAAAGACTTCACCCATCTGTATCCTTACAATCCGGAGAAGGCTCGACAACTTCTTTCAGAAGCAGGTGTAGGTCGCGGAACGGGACTGGAGCTGGCCTTGTCCCAGAATTGTAA
>JAGODW010000326.1 GCA_017998025.1 Spirochaetales bacterium | reverse complement strand
ATCCGTACTATCATGCTTATACCCTGCGCTCCATTGCCTGCCGCGGCTGTATTCGCAGGGCTATCCGTACAGGGTACATCCAGCCAATAAGCCCCATACAAATTGCCAGGACCCAGGAAAAGATCAAACGCTCCATCGAAATCTTAGGCAAGAGATCCGTTCCCCCGAAAAGCTGTATTAAAAAGGGGTTTGTAAGTTGAAAGGGAAACATCCGTAAGTAATAGGAAACTGCAGCCCCTATTCCTATGCCCAGGAGGCCAGCCGTTGCAGTAAGAAGGGTGGTTTCTGCAAGGAACATCTTGCGGATCAATCCCCCTGTGGCACCCAGAGCCCGGAGAGTCCCGATCTCAGGGGTTCGTTCCAGCACAGCCATGATCAGGGTATCTATTAAAACAATTAAACTTGCGGCAGCCACCACAAGGAATCCAATATTGAAAATCACCCGCATCCAGTACAGGTACAAAGCGCTGGATCCTGCTGTACGTCGCCAATCGAGCACTTCTACTTCCCAGCCGCGGTCCTCTACCTTCCGTTGGAGTTCTGCTTGCACCCTCCGCGCTTCCCGTGGATTTTCCAGCCGGAGCAGAATAAAGTTCCAGGCTCCTTCATCCGTTGCCGGCCGCGGTGCATGCAACGCAACAGCCAGATCCTCCTCTACCGCTTTTCGGTCTATCCCCTCTCCCGATGCAGTTGTATCCGGCGCAGGAGCGGCAAAGAGAGAATCGATACTATCCTGTGTAATATCCTGCGGCAGAGAAGCTTCGGTTCCCGCGGCCGAGGGGAGGGTATCTTCCGCATCCTGGATCATATAACTATAGAGTTCCCGTACCGTCGTAGGATCTACCAATACAAGAGAATCCAGTGTTTCGTTCCGAAGCGGGTACCGGATAATGCCTACGAGGGGAGCAGAACGGATCCGAAAGGTAATTCCATCTGTTACAGAGAATTGTACGGGTGTCCCCAGGGAAAGTTTTCCGTTCATGGCATGCTCAATATTCCGCACCCGGGCTTCGGTTAGGAGCACTCCCCGCTCTCCGTTTTGCAGGAAACGGCCCTGAACAATTTGGATTCCGGGAAAGGTGGATAGATACGTATCCGGTTCCACCCCAAAGAGAGGAGCCGGCATCCGATAGTTCTTCATTTCAAGGAGGGCTAATCCAGATACGATAGAGGAGACAGATGCAACGCCCGGCATCGCTTCCACTTCTTTCCGCAGCTCGAGGTATGGAGCGAGGGTTGGCATCTTGAACAACTCTCCGATTACCGGAGTCTGATCCCCGAAAATACTGAACTCCAGGTCTGAGCGAACCCGGAGGGATAGATGCCCGGTAAAACTGTTGATGAAGGATTCCTGGACTCCTGCCTCGGTACCATCTAACAGGCTGTTCCCGATAAATAACAGAGCGATCCCCACCGCTACTACCGCACCCACCGTAAAGGTTTGTCGAGGATGCCGGTATAGGTTTCGTAAAGCAAGTTTTAAGATCAAAGATTCCTTCCCTCTGTCTGTACAACTTCTAGCACTTTAATAAATACCTCAGGAAACGGCAAGATTTCCCTATACATCGACTGGAAAGCCTCTTTCTTATACACATGACTTAAGGTATTTCTGATTTCGATAGATCGAAGCAAGTCATCCGAGGTTTGGTAATTTATATACCCCAGCTCAAAGAATTTTTTAATTACCCCTTTAGGGCTTTGAATATCAATCCCATGAATCTCGTAAAGAAACACACGAAGTGTTTTCCAGAGAATTTCAATGGAAAATTCAAACTTCTGAATTTGGCCGTTTTTTAAAAGATCAGCTTCTTTTTCGCTGTATGTAGAAAGATCTATCTCCAGGCTGGATCTGAAATCTTCCACAGCAGCGGATAACTGCTTTATGAAAGTA
Organism: Spirochaetales bacterium; assembly: GCA_017998025.1. Lineage (GTDB taxonomy): Bacteria > Spirochaetota > Spirochaetia > DTKZ01 > DTKZ01 > DTKZ01. The sequence continues at coordinate 1,231 of JAGODW010000326.1, read as the reverse complement.
TCTATTTTATTTTCCATACTTCAATATGGTTCTTCGCTGCGGTACTGAAATCCTCATCCACCTGATCGAAATTTACTATATCCACTTCATGGAGCACTCTACTCTCCTCTACAGCATCCTGAATATGGGATTTTACTTTCCAAAAAATCTCAGAATCCAGCCCCTGAATTCCTATATCGAAATCAGAGCTTCTTCGTATTTTCCCTTGTACCCGGGACCCAAAAAGAAACACCCTGCAAGGAAGCCCTTCTACCACCTTCAGTACGATCCGTCGAACCTCCTGTTTGAACTGCTCCTCTTTTTCAAAATCTACAGTAGGCGCGGGCATGGTACCGCCTATCCTACCTCTTTCTGAAGGGCTGCAACTTTATCGGTCTGTTCCCAGGCAAAGGTGTCCCGGCCGAAATGTCCGTAGCAGGAGGTTTCCTGGTAGATCGGGTTCATCAGGTTAAGGGTACGGATGATCCCTGAAACAGAAAAATCAAATACCTTTGTGATGGCTTTTATAATACGGTCATCCGGAACCTTTCCTGTGCCAAAGGTATCCACCATAAAAGCAATAGGATAGGGGACTCCGATGGCATACGATACCTGTAATTCGCACCGGTCTGCCAGATCTGCGGCCACTACGTTCTTTGCCGCATACCGTGCCATGTACGCTGCTGAGCGGTCTACCTTGCTGGGATCTTTCCCGCTAAAAGCGCCTCCCCCATGCCGCCCCATGCCGCCGTACGTGTCTGCGATGATCTTCCGGCCCGTTAGGCCCGTATCCCCATGAGGCCCGCCTATTACAAACCGTCCTGTGGGGTTGATAAAATACTTTGTGTTTGCATCCAGCAGCCCGGTAGGACCCAGAACCTCTTTTATGATTTTCTCAATGATCTCGTTCTTTAGATCCTCGTATCCGATCGTATCGTCGTGTTGATGACTTAAGACGACCGTATGAATCCGTTTAGGTGTATACCCTTCGTACTCCACCGTAACCTGGCTCTTGGAATCGGGTCTGAGCCAGGTAATAAGCCCGTTTTTCCGGACTTTTGCTGCGTACTGGAGAAGCCTGTGTGCATAGAGGATCGGCGCCGGCATCAATTCGGGAGTTTCCCGGCAGGCAAAACCAAACATCATTCCCTGATCCCCGGCACCCATCTGCCCCTCGAACTCTTTCAATCCATGCCCCGATACTCCCTGGTTAATGTCAGGGCTTTGCGCATGGATCACGTTGATTACACAC
>JAGODW010000325.1 GCA_017998025.1 Spirochaetales bacterium | reverse complement strand
GCTCAAGGTAGGTTATAATCGGGCTGCTCGCATGATTGAAATTATGGAACGCAAGGGAATCGTAGGCCCTGCAGACGGAAGCAAGCCCCGGAAAATACTCTAGCTTCAGATTCATCACGCTTCAGATTCGTTCACTTCCGGCCGATGTTTTTAAGGAAAGAGGGTATCGTGTTGAAAAAGCCGCTTGTACTGGGTTTACTCCTCTGTATCGGAGGTTTATCCCTGTGGGGAGAAGTCTCCTTTTCATCTTTACACCTATCCAAAGGGAACAAACTGCTTTTCCAGGCGGTATCAGAACGACCCGGAGAAGAATCCTTCGCTACCTTATTTCTGGGAGACCTGAACACCGGTTCCCTTCAACAGTTAACATTTTTCCCCGAAGACCTTCAGTATCTCCCCCAAACCGGACAGCTACAGATACAGAACCGGTACGGACTGTTTCGAACGGACACACAGTTCTCCTCTATCTCTCCAATAAAACAGTTTCCGTCTTTCGATTCCCGGGGCTGGATTCATACGGGAAAAATCTATCCCACCCAGGCTTCCCCGGACGGCCGATATCTTCTCTATATAGAACCCCTCTCTCCTGCCTACGGAAAATTAATTTTGCTTGACCTTACAGAAGAACAGAGCCAGGTTGTATCGCCCAGAGTGGAATTAACCCTATCCGGGCCTCTGGTTCGATGGGCGCCTGACTCCAAGTTTTTTGTCTATGGAAAAACAGGACGGTTATACTACTTTTCTATAGAGCAGTTCCTTCAGAAACGTGTCATGGATGAATCGATGCGTTTTTTGGGAGAAGGAAACATGGAGAGCGTCCGTTGGGGGACAAGGGGCGATTTATTCTATATCTCCGGAACCCTTGTATATCGCATTCTCGGAGTAGAGTTATTTGCCCGAACCCTCTATCAGCCGCTAATCCAGATAGGGCACATCGTAGGGAAAATACCTTTTGGATTCAATCCTAACTTCGACCAATTCTGGATTGCTCCCGGAGGAGATAAACTATTACTCAACGTCGGGGGTCGGAATATTTTTGTATATCCGCTAAAAACAGAAGATTTTCACGATGCAAATGTTCCTCGAGCTCTTCCCTATCTCCTTCTGCCCCGTAATGCGGCCATAAAAACACTCCTCTGGTCCAGAGAGGATGTGGTAACCCTGTTAACCGGGGGAATAGATTCGGGTGTAGAGGTAAGTTCTATTTACCGGATCGATCTTAAGACAGAAGCAACCAGCTTTACGAAAACCTCTGATCGAGGAATCCAAAACATGGTTCTTTCGCCGGACGGGGACCGGGTGGCGTTGCTTACCGATTCCAGTTTGAGTATCCGTACGTATGATAGCTGGAAAGAAGAGCGGACCATCCCCTTCGAATCCCCTATCCATGTAGTATGGGTTGATGCAAAAAAAATCGTTGTGGGGGGATTCTGGGTAACGGTCCTATATGCTCTTGAAGAAGATAAGGAACAATTCATCTGTTTTTCACAGCCCCAGAATTTTGGGTTTCAAAACGATTCTCTCGTGGTTCAAACGCGGGGAAATCTGAGGGCCTACAACCCGGATTCGAATCAATGGAAAGCCCTGGAATCGTTTAAACCGGATCCTCCTTCTCTCGTTTCTGAAGAGTACAGAGTATTTCTAGAGCCTCTTCCCTCAGGCCCGTTTAAAAACATTGTGATGGTTCGTAATCTAAAGATTTTAGGGACGTATCCTTTATTCAAACCGATTTCAGAACCTTACGATCCTCTGCCCGAGAAGGAGGAACCGGTAGATTTTACTAATTTTTCTAACGGCTCCCGTATGCGGGGAAGGGTGATCTCTCTGGTCTTCAATGCTGTGGATTCTGTAGAAGGATTAACAGAAATTCTCCAAACCCTCTCCAACTATAAAATAAAAGCAACGTTTTTTATTAATGGAGAATTTATCCGCAGAAATCCGGACGCCGTACAAGAGATTGCCTATTCCGGCCATGAAGTAGGTTCCCTCTTTTATGCTCACTTCGATCTTACGGATCCTCAGTATCGAATTACCCGTGAGTTTATTAAACAGGGGCTGGCCCGAAATGAGGATGAATATTTTCAGGCTACAGGGAAAGAGTTGTCTCTGTTATGGCACACTCCATACTATGTGGTTCGAGACGATATTATTTCAGCGGCAAAAGAAATGAACTACACCTATATAGGAAGAGATGTTGACAGTCTGGACTGGGCAGTTAAACGCAACGACACAGGGCTTAATCCTCTCTATTTTCCTGCGGCCGACCTGATTGAACGGATCATCCAGCTGAAGAAGCCCGGATCGATCATCTCGTTTCAAGTAGGCAAACCGGAGAACGGTTCAAAGGGAAACTGGAGGGACGATTATCTCTTCCATCGATTGGATCTCTTAATCAACCGTTTGCTGGAAAAAGGGTACCGAATAGTACCCGTTTCACACTTGATGGATTTATCAAGATAAAGTATTATAAAAAGGAGGGATGCATTTTGAATCCGTATACTAATCCACTAAAAGCTTATAAAGAAACCAACATCCGTACTGCAAGCCAGGGTAAGTTAATCGTTATGCTTTACGACGAGGCAATCCGGCAGCTCACCCTTGCAATTCAGGAGCTGGGAAAACAATCACGGAAACTGGATATTGTTCATAATGCCGTTGTAAAAGCGCAGGATGTCATTACTGAATTGACCGCGTCACTGGATTTTGAGAAAGGCGGAGAAATTGCAAAGAACCTTCTCGGCCTGTACCTTTTCTTTAACCGGCAGCTGATGGAAGCAAACGTCCGCAAAGACGCTAAACCAATGGAGGACGTTCGTAAGCTTCTGGGAGAATTACGGGAGGCGTGGATTCAAATTGCCCACGTTCAGGTAGAAGAACCTACACCCCGTTCCGGGGTAAATTTAGCCGGTTGAAATTATGCATAGCCTCCAATTAAAAGCCGCATTGGAAGAGCGGTTATCTTTTTATTCCCATTTAATGGAAAAGCTCAGTAAAGCGATTGATCAGGAAGATGCGGAACGGATCGAATACTATCAGGGTCTGGAACAGGAAACACTCAAGAGTCTAACAAACCTCGAGCGATGCATCTCCGCACTATCCCGGGATACTGGCCTTTTCCCGGAAGCTACAG
>JAGODW010000324.1 GCA_017998025.1 Spirochaetales bacterium | reverse complement strand
TTTTACTGTTTTTCCCGTCAGGCTTGTTATAAAATCTCCCGGAAGAATCCCGCCCAAATCTGCAGGAGAACCTTTAAATACATGGTACACAAATGCCCCCTGGGTAGAAGGCAGCCCCATTTCCTGTGCGATCTCCTTCCCTACTCCTGCAATACTTACTCCAAGCCAACCATACTGGACCGTACCTTTTGATATCAGCTCCTCGAAGGTCTTTTTAACGTTATTGATTGGAATTGCAAATCCTAACCCAATACTTCCTCCGGTTGGAGAGGTGATCCAGGTGTTCACCCCTACTACTTCTCCGGCCAGGTTTACCAGCGCGCCTCCGGAATTCCCCTGATTAATAGCGGCATCCGTCTGAATAAAATCGCTGATATTCTCTTCCGGTCCCCCTTTTCTTCCCAGAGCACTTACAATTCCTGCTGTAACAGTGGATTCCAGACCGTACGGGTTCCCTACAGCCAGAACCCAGTCTCCTACTTCAAGTGTAGCAGAGTCTCCCAGTACGGCAAGAGGGATGTCAGGATCTCCTTCAAAGGAGATTACCGCAACATCTTTCCGTTCGTCCTTTCCTACCAGAGATGCTTTGAACTCCCGTTGATCGTTAAGTCGTACGTTGATTTCTTCTGCATTTCCTATAACATGGTTATTGGTAAGAACGTAGTAACGGTTTTTCTCTTTCTTTACAATAATTCCCGATCCCAGTCCTCGGTTACGGAACTCCCGGGGTGATTGTTCGTCTTCCTCTGGATTTCCAAAAAAGTAATAAAACCATGGCAGGTTCGGTGTATTCGGAACTGTCTGTGTTTGGACTTCTACCACGTTGATCATCACTACTACGGGCAATACTTTTTTTGAGACAGAACGAAAAGAACCCTGAAGACTCTGTAAATTTTCCAGAGCTTCCTTGTTTGCATCCTGCGCGAACGCTTTAGACACCGGTAACGGTTTTGTCGAACAGGAGAACGAAAGAAGGGCTAACGAAAAACCAACGATTGCCCCAAAAAACACCAGGTTAAATACGAACATCTTCTTTGATGCAAAAATGTTCCCTACCTTCATCTACTTTTTCCTCCTTTCCAATTCTCCCTACTAACTATATACAAGACAGGTATAGCATTCATTCCCACTGTGTTAAAACCTCCGTACCCTCTTCCAGGATAGCAATCGTATGTTCAAAATGAGCCGATAATGAGTGATCCGCGGTTTTCACTGTCCAATTATCCTCTTCGACAAATACATCATCCTCTCCCGCATTGATCATCGGCTCAATTGCCAGGACCATCCCCGGTTTTAGCCGTGGGTTAGGCCCTCTTCCTACATAGTTGGGTATCTGGGGATCTTCATGCTGCTGAAGCCCTACCCCATGGCCGCAAAATTCTCGTACGACTCCGAGCCGATTCGCTTTTGCATGCTGATAAACAGCCCTGGAAATATCGTGTATCCGATTTCCGGAAACCGCTTGTCCCAGGGCCAATTCCAGGCATTCTTTCGTTACCTGCAATAATCGGAGAGCTTCCGGACTGATATTGCCAATAGGGAGCGTAAAGGCAGCATCGCTATAGTACCCATGGTATTCCAGACCACAGTCCAGGCTGATAATATCTCCCTTCCTGAGTTTCCGTTTGTTGGGAATTCCATGAATCACAACATCATTTACCGAGGTACAGATAGCTGCCGGATATCCTTGATACCCTAGAAACGCCGGAGCAGCTCCCATTCGTTTGCATTCCGTGCGGACAAAGGCGTCTATATCTTTAGTACTGACTCCTTCCTGTACAATTCCACGGAGAGCCAAAAGGAGTTCTGATAAAAGCTTACAGGATTCCCGAATACCCTTGACCTCTTCTGGAGTCTTCAATCGAATCATGCGGGAAGAATATCATGAACATTCCTTGTCCTTCAAGGTAAGGTTGCATCCCAAAAATAATTTACCGTTTCTCTTTTACAATTCATTCTGATCGATACTTTTCCGAATACTATCCAGCACTCCATTGACAAATCGGTACGTATCCTCTGCACCGAGTTCTTTGGATATGTCCACGGCTTCATCGATCACCACGGAAGAAGGCATCTCTTTTTGAAACAACAAACAATAGACACTCATCCTGAGGATAGAAAGATCAACCTTTGAAACTCGTTTTAATTCCCAATGCTCCAGGTGTCCTTGAATCACCCGATCAATTTCTGCAAGATTCTCGATGGTCCCTATAACGAGGAGAGAAGCAAAATCCCGGGCGATCTGTTCTGTATCGCCTTCTTTCTCTTCCCAGGAAAAACGGATCAATTCATCCGTATCCACCCCTCCTCGTATTTCGTACGAGTAGAGTGCTTGAACGGCTAATATCCGTCCCCTCCGTCTTGGCCCCATACTTACCAATTTAAATTTTCTTCGTAGATGATTACTTCCGCCTGCTTTTTAAGCTCTTCCACCAGTTCGTTAAGCGCCTTTTGAAAGGCAAGCTGTTGATTCTGTACCCGTACAACGTCCTTAATACGCTGCCGTACGGTTACCGTGCTCCCCGGGAAAATAGGATCATCCAACCCTAGAAGTTTCGGCTCTCTTCTCTCCGTTATTTGTACAATATGGAATCCTAAGTTCGAACGGATGATTCCGCTGGTTTTATTTACCCCAAGGGAAAATACCGTATCAAAAAACTCTTTTCCCAGTAACATTTGACGCTGCGAATCGTTTCGAGCAAGGTATCCGAAATCACCACCCCTGTACTTAGAGCCCGCATCATCCGAATACTTAACTACTACGTCCTTGAACGGGGTTGTACGCAATTCCTTTAAAGCTTCCTCTGCCCGTTTCAAGGCGGTATTTCTTTCCGCATCCCCTAAGTTTCGGGTATCGAAAAAAATGTGATTGAAACGCACCATAAGAGGATTGGTAAAATCCGTTGCATTCGCATTATAGATTTCCTGAATCTGATCTTCCGTTGCCTCTTTGATATCGGTAAAGATTGATTTCTTCTTTTCTAAAATATACCGTTCTTGAACCATGCGCTGACGCATATTAGAGAGAAACTCCTCCCAGGTCATGTTCAACTGATTCTGGACAAGGAGACGGAACTGTGCATCAGAAATCGGGGCTCCTACAGACTTTTTGTACGCTTCTATGTTCTCTGCCAGTTCTGCATCGCTT
>JAGODW010000323.1 GCA_017998025.1 Spirochaetales bacterium | reverse complement strand
GTATTGTAATCATTAAACCGGATAAAGCAACAAAAGCCGCATATGAGAGGACCCTGAAAGTTCGAACCCGTCGGGAGGTGGAACTCCTTCGCCTCAATGAATTACCCGGGGAAACGAAGGATGGTAAACTCATCAGCTTGAAAGGGAATATAGAAATTCCCGAAGAAGTTGAAGCTTTGAAAGGACACGGAGCAGAAGGAATCGGACTGTACCGTTCTGAATTCCTATTTCTAAATCCAGCAGGGCCCCCGAGTGAACAGACGCAGTATGAAGCGTATAGCCATGTCTTAAAGGCGATGGAGGGAAAGACCGTTACTATACGTACCCTTGACTTAGGGGGGGATAAGATCGTTCCTGACCTTGTGGACGGAGCTGAGAAGAATCCTCTCCTCGGGTGGCGGGCTATTCGCTTCTGTCTATCCCGCTCCCCTATCTTTCGAAGTCAACTGCGGGCATTGTATCGTGCATCGATCCATGGGAACCTTCAGATCATGTTTCCTATGATTTCGGGTATTGAGGAGTTAAACCAGGCCCTGGAAATTGTTGAAGATGTAAAACAGGAGTTGAAAAGAGAAGGAGTCCCTTTTAACGACCAGGTGGCGATCGGATGTATGATCGAAATACCTTCCGCAGCGTTGACATCGGATATTCTAGCCCGGAAGGTTGGGTTTTTTTCTATCGGTACCAACGACTTGATCCAGTATACCATCGCAGTCGACCGGGGAAACCAGCGGACAGCCTACCTGTATGACCCCTTTCATCCCGCGGTGCTCCGCCTTATTCGAATAACAGTGGAAAACGCACATACCGCAGGAATTCCTGTAGCCATGTGCGGGGAAATGGCAGGGGATCCATTTGCAACCGTAATCCTTTTGGGATTGGGACTTGATGAGCTGAGCATGAACGCTTTCTCTATCCCTGAGGTAAAAAAAATTATTCGTTCTGTTTCGATGGTGGAAGCAGAGGAGCTTGTAGGTACAGTGATGGAAATGCGTTCGGGAAAAGAAATTGATCTGTATATTCGGCAGCTCATGGAGAAACGGTTTGATATTGGAATCGATTGAGAGGGATGAAAAGAGAGATTTGCCCCTGATAGTAATCGCTGGAAAACCGAATGTAGGTAAGTCTACTCTTTTCAATCGGCTGGTTGGAAGACGAAGAGCCATCACCCATTCTGATTCCGGAGTAACACGGGACCCTGTTCGGATTCGATGGAAATATGAAAGCAAAGAAGCCTACCTTATCGACACGGGAGGAATACGATCCGATGAAACAACGGGGCTAACTGGGCTCGTTATTCAAAAAAGTATCGAGACTCTCCGTAAGGCGGATTGCATTATCCTCGTAGCCTCAATCGAAGGTATCACGGGAGAGGACGAAGAGCTATTTGAACGGCTCCGTCCGTTTGCCGATAAAATTGTTCTGGCGGTAAATAAAGTGGATACAGAGAAACGGGAAACTGCCCTGGCAGATTTTTATGGACTGGGGTATGGAGATCCTGTTCCTATTTCTGCGGCACACGACAGGAACTGTAAAGAGCTGGCAGACCGGATATTTTCTTTTCTAGAAGGGAAAGGATGGGAATTCGGGGAGGAAACCTCCCCCGAACTAGAACAGATTACTACCCTGGCGGTGCTGGGGAAGCCTAATACAGGGAAGTCCACCCTTGTAAACCGTCTATTAGGGAAAGAAATTTCTATTGTTTCAGACATCCCCGGCACTACCCGGGATGTAGTGGAAGATACGTTTCGATTCAAAGATCATTTAATCCGTATTCTGGATACAGGGGGAATCCGCCGTAAAACGAAGGTAAAGGAAGATGTAGAATACTACTCAGTGCATAGAGCCTTAGAAAGGATTCGAGAAACAGATGTAGTCTTTCTTTTGATTGATGCTGCAGAAGGGCTCTCAGAGCAGGATAAGAAGATTTCCGCCCAGGTGGTGAAAAAAGGACGAGGGATTCTCCTGGTGTTGAACAAGTGGGACGAGGTAAAGGGAGGACGCAAGAAGTTTCTGGAAGTAAAAGAGTATATTCGGTTTCAATTTCCCGTACTGGATTTCGCTCCGATAGTGCCTATTTCTGCAAAAACAGGCTGGAATCTAGAAGCTCTTCTTCAGGAAGCGTTTCATGTTCATCAGCAGTTAGGGCAGCGGGTAGAAACATCCTTGTTGAACCGGTCTCTGGCTGAATGGATAGAAGAAAATCCTCTTCCTCAGTCTGGAAAGAAAAAATTCAAGATCCGTTTTATTACCCAGGTTAGCATACGTCCCATCCGATTTGTTCTTTTTGTAAATAGGAAGGAGGATTTCCCTTCTCACTATATCGGATATATCCGGAATAAAATACGGGAGGTTTTTAACCTGCCTTCTGTACCGATCGAAATTGAATTGAAGGCCCGGGACTCAACTCGATGAAACGGAGAAGCCTGGGGGAAGTCTGTAAACTTTTGAACATTCGCCCCCATGTAATACGGTACTGGGAACAGATGATTCCCCTGTTTGAACCAGAGAAGAACCTGGGAGGCCGCAGGACGTATGGGGAAAGGGAAATCCATCTCTTGTATCGGTTAAAGTACCTTGTGCAGGAGCGCCGGTATACGCTGGAAGGGGCTTTCCGGGCATTAGTAGAGGAAGGGCAGGGGAAAAAAGCTAATGTAAAAGCAGCGATCCAGGCTCTTAGAAGTGAGCTCCTCGAGATGCAGGGAATCCTTGAGCACTCTCAGGAACTGCTCCATTCATTTCAAGGGTGGCCTGTTATTCCAGGACAAGAACATCTGGAAAAAATACTTAAGAGATTACCCTGGGAGGCTCAAAAAGAACTGTACCGGGATATGAAGCGGTTCTCTCCGACCCTCCTGGAATTGACTCAATTTCTTTTGGAAAATTTTCGAGAAGAAGAACCTCTACGCTTGATTAGAAAAAAGAGAAGTAAACCGCGGAAACCAGAAGAGAGCCTCCCCTCCTATTTTAACCAGGTATTAGGAGAAGGAAGGATGGGAGTGATCACTCTCCTTTCCTCCATGAACCCGGCTGACATTCCCCTATCTCTCCTTGAGAAGCTTGCAAATAGAATTCGTGATATTATGCATCTCTATGGGCGAACCCTCCTCTGGTGTATTTTCGGCGATTCTGCTCAGATACAGTATCTAAG
>JAGODW010000011.1 GCA_017998025.1 Spirochaetales bacterium | reverse complement strand
CGCGCTGGATTACTTTGAAAGTATCACGCCCAATGCACTTCCCGGCGATCCAGCACGGAACTCTGTTATTATAGAGTTTACAGTGGAAGAACGTCCTGTGGTAGGGGAAATTCAATTCAGAGGGAATCGAAAGGTTCGAACCGGCGATCTTCTGGATGTGGTTCTGATAAAAACAGGAGATCTGGTGAACACAGCGAAACTAAAGGTGGATGAAGAAGCTGTTCGCAGCCTGTACCTCGATCGAGGCTTTCCCGATGTACAAATAGAAAGCAGCATTGAAACGGATCCAAAAAATCCCAAGAAACAAATCATCGTTTTTTCCATCCAGGAGGGAAGCCAGACCTCAATTCGGACGATTCGTTTTAGCGGAAACAAAACCTTTTCGGAAAGTACGTTGAAGAAGATCATGGAGAGCAAAGAGCAATCGCTATTCAATAGCGGAGTATTTAACGAAAAGAAATTTTCTCAAGATCTTCAAGCAATCGAACGGTACTATCGAGAACGAGGGTTTGTCGATGCAAAGATTGTAAATGTTACCCGGGATATCGAAAAAGATGAAGAAGAGAACCGCACGTATTTAACGATCACCATCTACCTGGAAGAAGGGAGCCAATACTACTATGGGGGAATGACCTTCAAGGGAAACCAGGTCTTTTCTACGGAACGATTGAACGAGCTGGTAAAGCAAAAACCGGGTGGATTGATCAATATGACCCGGGTCGAGCAGGATTTTCAACGGGTGGCGGATCTGTACTTTGAAAACGGCTATATTTTCAATACGATCAACCGGGAGATCATCCGGGATGAAGAAAAAAAGACCCTATCGTTTGTTGTAACGATCGTGGAGAGGAACCGCGCCCACATTGAGAACATCCTGATCAAAGGAAACAAGAAAACAAAAGATTTCGTCCTGTACCGGGAAATTCCGCTGGAAGTAGGGGATGTATTCAGCAAGAAAAAAGTAGTGGAAGGATTACAGAATTTGTATAACCTTCAGTACTTTTCTTCCGTTACCCCGGAAACTCCTCCCGGCAGTGCCGATGGACTGATGGACCTCATTATCAATGTAGAAGAGTCGAGCATGGCAGAAATCATGTTCGGACTGGCCTTTGGAGGAAGCTCAGAGTTTCCTGTGTCCGCCAACTTTCGATGGACGGATCGAAACTTTCTAGGAAGAGGGCAGACGTTAGGCATCGATCTTACTGCCTCTCCCATTGTGCAGACGTTATCCTTTAATTTTCTGGAAAAATGGCTCTTCGGTAAACGATGGTCCGGCGGAGTTGATTTCACTATTCAACACAGCAAGTCTTCTGGCATACCGCAGGATATTCTGTATCCCATTTTTGACGGAAGCAAACCGGGAGAGGATGCCTTTCCGGATCCCTTTACAGGGGAGTATGTATATGATTCCAACGGGAAACCGTTTGGACGAAAACCAACGGCAGAGGAAATTAGACAGTACGATCTGGTGACTGACTATGAGTATGCTGGAGGTACCACGGCCGTTATTCCCAGCCAGTATAAGATGACGTACGATATTTATAACTTTTCTATCGGACTAAATACTGGATACAGGTTTCGGACGCCCCTGGGGGTGCTGGGTGCAGGAACCACCTTACGAACGACCCTGACCTATCTGGATTATGATGAGGATCTCTTTCGACCTTACCTGGCTACCGATCGGGAAAACCGTGGAGAGTGGGCTTTTTCCAATGCTCTTTCCCTCTCCCTCTCCCTGGATAAACGGGATTTCTATTTTAATCCAACCTCAGGGTACTACTTAAATCAGACGGTCAAGTTTGTTGGGGGGCCTTTAGGAGGAGAAAAACATTATGTTCGTACGGATAGTAAGGTTGAAAACTTTTTAACACTCCTGGATGTGAATATAACGGATTCCTGGAGGTACCGTCTGGTGTTAGGGGCTCATACCCAGCTTTCTTTCATCTGGCCCCAATTCTGGGTGCCTTCTGGCTACGATCACCTGACGGCAGGTACAGCGGATCTACTCTGGATCGATGGAATGTATATCGCCCGGGGATGGAGCCGGGAACTGGACAAACGAGTTATCTGGGACAACTGGGTAGAACTTCGAATGCCTCTAGCAGAACGAGTCGTCTGGTTCGACCTTTTCTTTGACATGGTAGGTAGGTGGGACACTCCCTCGGAGTTCAACGAATTTAAAATCCAGGATTTTCTGTTTGGGTATGGAGGGGGGCTTAGATTTTCTATTCCCCAGTTCCCGATCCGGTTGTATATGGTAAAGCGGTTCGAGGTAAACGACTCCGGGAAGGTAAACATGAAATCCGGTCCTCTATTCCGCGATTCTCTGGGAATGGACTTCGTCTTCTCGATCGGGTATGAAATATTCAACCAGTAGGAGGTTCTCAATCATGTGGAACAAGTTAAATGTAAGAAGATTTCTAATCCTGCTTTTTGTCTTGAGTTCAAGTTTCGCCCGGGCAGAGCAGCTTACTACCGTAGGAATTGTAGATGTAGGGAAGGTAACGCTGGCTTTCTATAGAGATTCTCAAGCAGTTCGAGAACTGGAAGAAATGACCAAACGGCTTCAAACAGAAGTGGATGCCATTACAGCGGAGATAAATCAGCTGAAGGATCGTCAGCTTGAGGCAGACCGCATGGGAAATAGAACCTTGTCCCTCCAGCTGGAAGAACAGATTTCCAGCAAAACAAACTATCTGCGGGAATACTATCGGATTAAAAATGCACAACTCCAGGAACGGAGAAACAAACTCACCGAATCTTCCGCGTTCCTGGGCGAACTCCAGCAGGCTATTGCTTTTGTTGCAGAGGATCAGGGGTATAGTGTAATTCTTAAAAGCACGGATCCCAACCTGATCTGGTGGAGTAAACAGGTAGATATCACGGATATAGTAATTCAGCGCCTACTTCAAACGGCAAAGAGGTGAATCGGTAAGCATGTCTACCTCTACCCCGATGATGGAGCAGTATACCCGGATTAAGACGAAACATGGGGATGCAATACTGTTCTTTCGTCTGGGGGATTTTTATGAAATGTTCCAGCAGGATGCCAAAGAAGCCAGCGCGCTCCTGGGCCTTACCCTGACACAGAGAAACGGGGTTCCTATGTGTGGAATTCCCTATCATGCATCTCAGGGATATATTGCCAGACTGCTAAAAGCAGGAAAAAAAATTGCCATTTGTGAACAACTCTCTCTCCCTCAGGCGGGGAAAGGACTGGCAGAACGGGATGTAGTGGAAGTGATTACTCCCGGGACCCTTACGGATGAAGAGTTTTTAGAGCAAGGACGTAATAATTATATTGTTTCCCTCGCAGAGGTTCGCAGGGGAATAGCGCTGGCTTATGTAGATGTCTCAACGGGAGAGTTTGCCTGTTCTTTTCTATCCCCTGAAGTCCGGATCGATATTCTCCGAAGTGAGCTGGCTCGGCTGGAACCCCGGGAAATCCTGGTGCAAGAATCGTTATTGAATGCAGACTCCGAAGTAAAGAATCTTATCGTTGGATCGGGGAGAATTGTGATCAATGCGCTTCCCGATTGGAGTTTTAATAGAAAAAACTCTTACGAAAGATTATGCAGACATTTTGGAACCCTTGGTCTAAAAGGATTCGGGCTTGAAGGGGAAGATCCAGAGGTTCTTGTTGCCGGAGTTCTTCTGGAGTATCTGGAAGAAAACGCTAAACATGTTCTTACCCATCTCCGTACGCTCCGACGGTACAGCCAGAAGCAGTTTCTCCTGTTCGATGATGCTACTCTCCGGAATCTGGAACTGGTACAAAACCTCCAGGATGGGGGAGACTCCTATACAGTACGAACGATCCTGGACCACACGAAAACTGCAATGGGTAAAAGGAATATACGGAAGTGGATCCTGCAACCCCTCGTAGAACGGACTGCCATTTTGGAAAGGCAACGACTTGTAGACCATCTCTATCATGATCAGAAACTTCTTAGCGCCCTTCGATCTGGATTGATGGATATTCTTGATCTGGAACGACTCTCTGCTCGCGTTGGTTTAGAAAAAGCCCATGGGAAAGACCTCCTCGGAATAAAAACCTCCCTCCAGAAAGCCCTCCGGGTGGTGGATCTATCTGGTAACATCCCTTGTTCCGCGGCACCCGGAGAAAATCAGAAGAAGGGAATACACACTCTCGTCGATCTTCTCGATCGAGCTTTGGCAGAAAATCCTTCGATCGTACTAACCGAGGGAAATCTTATTAAATCCGGATATTCGCCGGAATTGGATCAATTGCAGGAGTTGCAGGAGAATAGTAAGAAGATCCTGGAAGAGTACCTGGAATCAGAAAAACAAGCTTCCGGGATTCAAAACCTGAAGATTCGGTACAATAAGATTATCGGGTATTTCCTCGAAGTGACGAAATCGAATATCGCCTCTGTCCCAAGCCATTTTATCCGCAGACAATCCCTGGTAACAGGAGAACGGTACACAACTGAGCGACTGATCGAATTAGAGTCTTCTCTGAACAGCGCTCTGGAACGAAGGATCTCGTTAGAAAAAGAGTTGTTCCTTGAGCTGCGAGAAAAGGTTCGAGAGAAGCTTCCAGAAATTCAGAATCTTGCCGATTTCATTTCTCTAATAGATGGAATCCAATCCCTGTCCTATGCAGCAACCCTCTATGGATTTACCAAACCGGAGATTATAGAATCCCGCGATCTCTTCATAAAAGACGGAAGGCATCCGGTAGTAGAACGGTACCTCCCTCCGGGTGAGTTTGTTCCGAACTCCCTGAGCCTGGAAGAAGAGGGCAAATGGTTTGCCTTAATAACTGGACCCAATATGGCAGGTAAATCCACCTTCCTTCGACAGACAGCTTTGATTGTGATTCTGGCCCAGATGGGAAGTTTTGTGCCCGCTTCCGAAGCACGGGTCGGTCTGGTTGATCAGATATTCTGCCGCGTCGGAGCACAGGATAATCTGGCGCGAGGAGAATCAACGTTCCTCGTAGAGATGAATGAAACAGCCTATATCCTCCGCACCGCAACGGATAGAAGCCTTATTATTATGGACGAAGTAGGCCGTGGGACAGGAACAAACGACGGATTAGCCATTGCATGGGCAGTAATGGAGTATCTCCTCGAGATCGTTCGGGCAAAGACCTTATTTGCAACCCACTTTCATGAACTGACCTCTTTGAACCACCCCCGGATGAAAAACCTCTCCATGGCTATCCGCGAAGAAGGAGGTACGATCGTTTTTTTAAGAAAAGTCCAGGATGGCCCTTCGAACAATTCTTACGGCGTACATGTAGCCCGCCTTGCCGGACTGCCACCCAGCATTCTGGACCGGGCAGCTGGAATTCTCGCCCGGCTTGTAGCTATGAAAGAAGGACGCTCGGGAACCGAAGAGGTTTTAATCCCTCCGGAAGATGAACGGAGGCAAAACCAGCTTTTTTCCACCCTGGAAATCCTGGAAAAAGAGATTGAGGGTTTTCCTGTAGAAACCCGTACCCCCCTGGATGCACTAAACTTTATTGCCCGCTGGAAGAAGATTCTCACAGGGGACAAGAAAAAAAAACAGCACGCTTCTGAAGCAAAAGACTCTTTTCTTCTGTTCTAGATTCCTGTGGAATGTACATTTCTCGATAGTCTTTTTCCGGAATTCTGCGTTGTTTGCGGCCGGTGGATAGATCCTTCACTCCGTTCTGGCCCTTTTCCCCTCTGTACATCCTGTCGTAGTTCCCTGGATCAAGGAGAACCCAGGCGATGCAGGATTTGCTCCCGTGAACTGGTATCGGAACAGGAACTCTGCATGGAGTGCCGTTCTCGATCGTTTGCGTTTCTCACAAATTTCTCCCTGTTTCCCTACCGGGGAGTAATTCAGGAATGTATTCTCTCTTATAAATCGAAAGGGATGATCCGGTTAAGCCGATTCTTTGCAGAAGAGCTTGCTCCTCTCTTAAAAGAACGATATCCAGGACTTGCCGTGGTACCTGTCCCTTCCCGGAAAGAAGCAATGAAAAAAAGAGGATTTGATCCTCTAGATCGAATTTGCAAAGAACTTCATGCTCATTGTGGTATTCGGATTCTTCCCCTTTTGTCTAGAAAATGGGGGACAAAGGAGCAAAAAACCTTGAATAAGCAGGAACGAATCGTAAATTTAAAAACAGCTTTCTATTTTATTCCCTCGATGCAAAAAAACGAGCACCACCGGATTCCAGGGAGCGTTGTGCTTTTAGATGATGTATTTACCACAGGTACTACCCTGAAAGCCTGTGCAGAGATCCTGCAGCACGAAGGTGTACAGGATGTGTATGGAGTGACGATAGCCCGGGACTGATAGGACAAAAGAAATTCCTTACCCAGGTGTTGACAATATTTAACTCAATTGGTATGTTTCTTTTAGACAGTATTGGGCATCTAGTAAGAAGAGTCGCCATGTCGACTCTTTTTTTATATACAAACAGGTCCGGGATGGAAGATCATGAAAGATCTAGACCAGGAGATTCTGGAAGACATCGAACCAATCTTGGAGGGAATGGGATTCTACGCTGTGGAAGTTCGAACCGTACAACAAAAAACAGGTCCGAAGGTCTATATCGTTATCACAAAGAAGGGGGGAGTAAATGTGGAGGATACAGCAGAGGTGTTAAAAACTCTCCGCCCTCGAATTCAGCTCCTCCTCGATGCTCAGGATATATTTTTGGAAGTTTCTTCTCCCGGAATAGACAGAATATTTAAACATCCACGGGAATACCGTGTATTTAGGGAACGGGGAGTAAAAATACTAACAGCAAGCAACAATGAATGGATCGGAGGGATACTGGATTCTGTAGAAGAAGATCATGTCTTTCTTCGGCAGAAAGGACAAACCCGTGCCATTCCCTTTTCCCAAATTAAAAAAGCAAAGCTTGATTACTCAGAGGAGGTCTAAAGATAGTATGGCGTCTGATCTTGCCGAGGCAATCCGCATGCTTGTCCAGGAAAAAGGAATTGCGGAAGAACTCGTTCTTAAGACCATCGAAGATTTTCTCCTGGCCGCATATAAAAAGAAATTTGGAACCATGGAAAATGCGGTAATTCGATTCAGCGAGGATGGTACGGAAGTCACCGTATTTGCAAAAAAACGAATCGTACTGGATGATGAATTGGAAGATCCTGTTCTGGAAATCGGACTTGAAGAAGCACGAGAACTGAACGAAGAAAGCGAAGTGGGGGATGAACTGCTGATAGAGATCAGTCCGAAAGAGTTCGACCGCGTCGCAGTACAGACTGCGAAACAAAAAGCAAAGCAAACACTTCGAGAAATTCAGAAGGATACCCTCTATTCGGAATTTAAAGACAAAGTAGGGGAAATGATCATTGGGTACTACCAACGGGAACGAAACGGAAATATTTACGTGGATCTAGGAAAGACCGAGGGTATCCTTCCCAAGAAGTATCAATCTCCCCGGGAAACCTACAGGCCCAATGACCGGATAAAAGCCCTTATCTACGAAGTAAATAAAACTCCTACAGGGTTGCAGATCGTTCTCTCCCGCACCCACACAGAATTTGTAAAACGGATTTTCGAACTGGAAGTTCCAGAGATCTACGATAAAACGGTTGAGATATTCAAGATTGTACGTGAACCCGGGTATCGAACTAAAATCGCCGTCTACTCTAACCGCGAAGATGTCGATCCTGTAGGCGCGTGTGTCGGATTAAAAGGAGTACGGATTCAAGCGATTGTACGGGAACTGGAAGGTGAGAAGATCGATATTCTAAAGTACGATACAGATCCCCGTGTATTTATCCGTAATGCTCTCTCACCAGCAGAAGTATCTCAGGTAATTATTCTAGACGAAGGAAAACACCAGGCTCTGGCCGTAGTTCCGGATACCCAGCTTTCGTTAGCCATTGGGAAACAGGGGATGAACGTCCGCTTAGCAAATAGGCTTGTGGATTGGACTATCGATGTAAAAACCGAATCTCAGTTTGCAGAAATGGGTATTTCAGAAGAAACAAAAAAAGCTGTATCAGCTCTCTTTGGAGAACTGGGAGAAGTGGTGGAAGAAGAGGAAGAGATATCTCTTATCTCCGAGCTGCCTAATATTCCTGTTTCCATTGTAGAAACATTAAAAGCGAACGATATGGAATTAATTGAGGATTTGATCGAATTAAGCAACGAGGATCTAATGAGAATGGGTCTTTCCTCCCAAGATATCCATACGGTACGGAGTATACTGTCCGAAACCATTGAGATTGTCCAGGAACAAGGTGAAACTGCAAAAAGTGAAGAGGCAGCTGAAGCAACGGAAGAACAAGAGACCTATGAATGTCCTGAATGCGGTGCTCCCGTAACGTTAGATATGGCGTCTTGTCCAAACTGCGGAGTTGGTTTAAGTTTTGAGGTCGAAGAAGAGGAACAGCAAGAATAGGTATGGCGGAAGAACAGAATAAAGAGAAACCCCGGATTGCTCTTATCAAGCATAAGAAGGAAGATGTATCATCTCCCTCTGTAGCAGCAGAAACGGAAGGGAAAAAAAAGGTAGTTATCGTTAAGAAAAAGGTGTTGGTAAAAAAAGCCTCTCCGAAACCTTCTGATTTATCCGTACCACAAACTGAATCTCCCCCAGAAGAAACTCCTATACAGGTGGTACCGGTGGAAACTGTTGAGAATGAGAAGGCTCCTGTAGAACAAAAGGAAGAACTGCTCAAGCAGACTCCCCCCGTAGAAGAAACTGAGCTGACTTCGGTTCCGCCTGTATCCCCAGCCCCCGTCGAGATACCTGTAACACATCAAGATCCGAATGAGAGAACTGTGTTTTCTCCTCGGCAACCCCAATCGTATCCGACAAAACGGCCGTCTACGGAACCCGGCAGTGATAGAACGCGTGGAAGAGATACGCAGGGTAGAGAGTTTAGAACCCAGGGTAGACCCGGCCCGTATTCAAAGGAAGGAGGGCAGAGGCAACCATCTGGATCCTTTCGGCCTTCTTTCCGCACGGACAGGCGGCCTCCTTCCAATTTTGAGAACCATTCTGTTCCGTACTCGCGTACGGGAGGAAGGGCTGGAATCGTGGGGGGGAAACCGGTGTATCCTCCGAAACCTCCTGTTAAACCTTCTCAACCGGCGAGAGTGGATGCGGAAGAAGGAAAGCAAGTCAATAAGAAAGTTTTTAAGGCAAAAAAGAAAGAATATGTAAAGCACGAAAAGATACAAGAAAAAGAGATCCAGATCAAAAAAAAGTCCGTAACCCGGGTAAATCCTGTTCCCAAATCCATTGATATCATGGAAGTGATTACTGTATCAGAGCTTGCCAAAAAGATGAATTTAAAAGCTTCTGAGTTGATCTCTAAACTTATAGGGATGGGGATGATGGTTACGATCAACCAGCAGATTGATGCAGAAACCGCTTCCATTCTTGCTGCGGAATATGATTGTAAAGTAAACATTGTATCTCTCTATGATGAAACGGTAATCCACACTCCGGAGGACCGGCAGGAGGATCTCCAGAAGCGGCCGCCAATCGTAACCATTATGGGACATGTAGATCATGGCAAAACAAAGCTGCTCGATGCTATCCGAACTTCCCACGTTGCAGAGGGCGAATACGGTGGGATTACGCAACATATCGGTGCCTACAGTGTCCAGGTTGGGGATGAAATGATCACGTTTCTCGATACTCCCGGTCATGAGGCATTTTCCATGATGAGAGCACGAGGAGCACAGATTACCGATATTGTAGTCCTGGTGGTAGCAGCCAACGATGGAGTTATGCCCCAGACCGTAGAAGCAATCAACCATGCAAAAGAAGCAAAAGTACCTATTATTGTTGCCATCAATAAGATAGATCTTCCTGATGCAAACCCTGATCGTGTTAAGCAGCAGCTTTCCGAATACGACCTGATTCCGGAAGAATGGGGAGGAAAAACCCTCTATGTAAACATATCCGCCTTAAAAAAAATCGGGATTCAGGAACTCCTTGAAACAATAATCCTCCAGGCCGAGGTGTTGGAACTGAAAGCAAACTATAACTGTCCGGCAGAAGGAAAGGTAATTGAATCCAAGATTGATCATGGAAGGGGTATTGTAGCTACAGTTCTAATCCAGCGGGGTACATTAAAGATCGGTGATACCTTTGTAGCTGGAATATATCCCGGAAAGGTACGGGCCATATTTAACGATCGAGGGGCAAGATTGGAGGAAGCCACTCCCAGCATGCCGGTAGAAGTTCTTGGATTTACAGGGATTCCTGATGCTGGAGATCCATTCCAGGTAACGGAGAACGAAAAGATTGCCCGTCAGATTGGAGACAAACGGCAAGAATTGAAAAAGATGGAGGAAGCCAAGAATCTGAAACGGATTACTCTGGATAACCTCTACGAGAGCATCAAGGAAGGAGCCGTTCAAGAATTAAAAGTTGTAATCAAAGGGGATGTGCACGGTTCTGTCGAAGCTCTGAAAGGGGCCCTGGAAAAGCTTAGCACTTCTGAAATCCGATTATCCGTAATCCATGCTTCTGCCGGTGCAATCAACGAAGGAGATGTGCGTCTCGCCAGTGCTTCTAACGCTATTATCATCGGATTCCATGTCCGTCCTACTCCCAAGGCTCAGCAGATGGCGGATGTCGAAAAAGTGGAAATCCGTAAGTACAACATTATTTATGATGCCGTAGATGATATTCGTGCTGCGATGGAAGGTCTCTTAAAACCTGAATTAAAAGAGGAAACCCTGGGTACGGTAGAGGTACGGGACGTCTTTAAGGTTCCAAAAATAGGAACCGTGGCAGGCTGTTTCGTGCTCTCAGGGAAGATTCGCCGCAACGGTCAAGTACATGTTATACGGGATGGTATTGAACTCTATACAGGAAAGGTCAGCTCGCTTAAACGATTCAAAGAGGATGCGAGGGAAGTAGAGGCGGGTTTTGAATGTGGAGTTGGGATTGAAAATTTCCAGGATATCCGTGTAGGAGATGTGCTGGAAGCGTTTGAAATAAAGGAATTGGCAAAAAAGTTGGGAGAAGAGTAGGATGGACTCTCATCGGCTGGCGAGGGTAGGGAATCTTCTGCGGAATGAAATCAGTTCCATGATTGTAAAGAATGAGATTAAGGACCCCCGGGTTTCTTCTTTTGTTACCATTACCCATGTACAGGTTTCAAAAGACCTGGCCTATGCCAAGATCTATGTATCTTCTGTTGAAGGCCCTGAACAGTTAACATCCGCAGTAGCAGGGCTGAATCATGCATCAGGTTTTATCCAGGGATGCATCGGTAAACGAATCCGACTTCGTTTTACCCCCCGGCTTACCTTCATCGAAGATCATTCGATCGATGAGGGATTCCAGGTGTTGCAGAAGATCAAGGAATCCCTCTCCTGATGTCCGGTTGGAATGGTGTTGTTCTGCTACATAAACCCAGAGGAATTACATCGTTTGACGCCTTACATGCCGTTAAAAAGGTGTTCAAAACGAAACGGGTCGGACATGCGGGAACCCTGGACAGGTTTGCTTCGGGACTTCTTCTTGTATTAATGGGTAGTTACACACGACTCTTTGATCTATGGATGGATATGGATAAAGAGTACGAAGGCATATTTGAGTTTGGCAAAGAGACAGATACGTTAGATCCAGAAGGAATTGTATTAGCAGAAAGCTCCCCTCCTTCTCTAGAGGAAATTCAAACCCATATTCCTTCTTTTTTAGGAACGATAAACCAGGCACCCCCGGCTTTTTCTGCTGTCCATGTACAGGGAAAACGAGCCTATCAACAGGTTCGTAGGGGAATCTCAGTACAGCCCCCACCGCGTCGTGTCACTATACATTCTATTGAAGTGCTGGAGTATCACTCCCCCCTGTTAAAAATTCGGGTCCGATGCGGGAAAGGGACGTATATCCGTTCCCTGGCAAGGGATCTAGGAAGAATATGTGGCAGTTCTGCCTATGTAAAGGAATTAATCCGTACACGGATCGGGCCGTTCCTGCTGAAAGATGCAGTTACCCCTCTATCATTAAACGGTCCTGGTGACATACAGAGAGGAAAAGAGTTGTTAACGTACCTATTCCCTTCCCGGGTACTCACCGTTCCCCTTACTGTAATCCCTCGCGTAAGAAGAGGACAGAGTTTAGATCCAAATATTTGGGAAGGAACTGTATTTCAAGAAGGGCCGTATATTCTCCTTACAGAAGAGGAGGAATTACTTGGGTGCCTGGAGGTTCGAGAGGGAACGCTTTCGTATCGTTTTGTTGTTTCAACTGAGAGTGTATGAACGTACTGGGATGGAACGAATTTTTACAGAAAAAAGCGATACGAAAGGACCCGATTGCCCTCAGTATCGGCGTATTTGACGGGGTCCATAGGGGGCATCAAACCCTCATACATAAAATAACATCCTATACCGAGTGGAAGCCCTGGGTAATTACGTTCCACCCCAATCCTTCCCGCATTATACGGCCGGGAGAATATCCCGGAGATATTATGACGAAACGGCAGAAACTAAGAACGTTCTCTGACCTGGAACTGGATACAACGGTCATTATTGACTTTTCCTGGGAATTTGGTAAACTGAGAGGAACGGAATTCTTATCATTCATCCAGAATACCGTAGATGTTCGGTTTGTCGCGGTGGGGGAAAATTTCCATTGCGGGTATAACATGGACACCAGTGCCTGGAGAATGAAAGAACTACTGGAACCAAAAGGGATCGGGGTGCAGATTCTGCCTTCGGTGCGCCGAGGGGGAGAACCTATAAGCAGTACCCGTATACGGAATACAATTCTGGAGGGTAATATTTTTACCGCTATCGACCTATTAGGGCATCCCTTCGAATTGGACCTGGAAGATCTTCCTGTATATACAGAGGAAGGGAGGTCCCTCCTGGAACGAAAGGCAGTACCACAGGTCTTACCCAGACGAGGAACGTTTTCGGTAGAATTTCGGGGGCCGGAAGGTAAGAGAGGAGGGATTCTCGAGATAGAAGAGGAGTTCTTGAGCTGGCATTCAAATGGCGCGATAGATGCCATTGTATTTACATAAAACTAGTGGATGAAGGAGATTCGTATGCCCTTAAGTCAGGAAGAAGTTCTGGCAATCGTAAAAGAGTTCGGGGCCAATGAGAAAGACACAGGTCGGACGGACGTACAAGTAGCATTGCTGACAAAAAACATTGAAAAATTAACCGAACATCTTAAAGCCTACAAGAAGGATCATGCAGCTCGGCGGGGACTATTAAAGATGGTAGGACAGAGGCGGAAACTGCTGAAGTATTTAAGAAGAACCGATCTTGAAAAATACAGAGCCTTGATTGAAAAACTTAAAATAAGAAAATAACAAACTCAAAGTAATTTAGAAGGAAAATAAATGATTCAAAAGGTTTCAGTTCGTATTGGCGATACAGAGCTTACCCTGGAAACAGGGAGAATGGCAAAGCAAGCCAACGGAGCCGTATTTGCCACCTACGGGGGCACTGCAGTACTTTCCACCGTCTGCTGTTCCGATAAAGATGTGGAAGAGCTGGATTACGTACCCCTTTCTGTGGAATACAATGAAAAATACTATGCAGCGGGAAAAATCCCCGGAGGATTTCTAAAAAGGGAAGGACGACCGCGGGATAAAGAGATTCTCGTGTCTCGATTAATCGACCGTCCTATGCGCCCCTTATTCAGCAAGAAGTTTAAGAGGGAAATTCAGATAGTACCTACCACTATTTCTGCAGATCAGATCAATCCTCCGGACGTTGTTGCTATTATTGCCTCCTCCGCTGCGGTAGTGATCTCCGATATTCCCTTTGATGGGCCTGTAGGAGCGGTACGGGTCTGTGCCGTGGGTGATCAGTTAGTGGTAAATCCCACCTACGACCAGATAAACCAGGCAAAGCTGGATATCGTCGTTGCCGGTACAAAGGATGGTATAACCATGGTAGAAGGCGGGGCAGGGGAGGTTTCGGAAGATCTCCTTCTATCCGCCCTGGAAAAAGCCCGGGAGATGATTGTTCAGCTCTGCGACCTTCAGCTTCAACTTCGGGAATTAGCGGGAAAAGAAAAATTGACTCTCAATATCGAATCGGACCCTGTTCTGGAGAATCGGGAAGAAATATGGCATTTTGCCTATCCGAAGATGGAAATTGCCTGTTTTGTAAAGGGGAAACACAATCGTTCAGCTGCTGTAAAGCAGGTTCATAAGGAAACACTCGAACAGTTTAAAGATTCCATACCGGACACTCACCTAAAGATCTTTGATGCCCTGATGGAGGAGATGGAATACCGGGTGGTGAGAAAATCTATCCTTGAACGAAAGATCCGCACGGATGGACGGGGACCGGAAGATATCCGCCCCATTTCCTGCGAGGTTAACGTTCTTCCCCGTACGCACGGATCTGCGCTGTTTACACGGGGGGAAACTCAAGCTCTCGCTGTCACCACTCTGGGTACCGTATTTGATGAACAAATTATGGATGACATCGAGGGAGACAAGCGGGAAAACTTCTTACTCCACTACAACTTTCCTCCTTTTTCAGTTGGTGAGACAGGACGGCTGGCAACAGGACGGAGGGAGATCGGTCATGGTCACCTGGCCTATCGAGCATTAAATGCAGTTCTTCCTGCGAAGGATGAGTTTCCCTACACGATCCGGGTAGTATCGGAAGTGTTAGAATCAAACGGCTCTTCTTCGATGGCTACTGTTTGTGGAGGTACTCTTTCCCTGCTAGATGCAGGAGTTCCCCTCA
>JAGODW010000322.1 GCA_017998025.1 Spirochaetales bacterium | reverse complement strand
CAATCAACCCTAAAGTAATGCTACTGGATGAACCTCTTTCTAACCTAGACTCAAAGCTTCGGGAAGAGATGCGTTTTGAAATAAAAGATCTGCAACGAAAGTTTGGATTTACTATTATTTATGTCACACACGACCAGGCTGAAGCGATGGCTCTTTCGGATCGAATGCTGGTAATGGATCACGGGATAGTTCAACAGATTGGGAAGCCTCTGGAAGTATATAACGAGCCTATCAATAAGTTTGTATTCAGCTTTATAGGATTGTCCAATTTTCTCAAAGTAACCATTCAAGAAGGCAAAGCTTTTATCTTTGATACACAAGGAAAGTGGGTTGTTTCTTCCCAGGCTCCAGGTAATCTGGGTAGAGAATGCTACGTCGCCTTCCGTCCCGGCGAGGTTGAGTTTATTACTGAAGGAGGAATTGAAGGAACCGTATCCCGCACAACGTACCTGGGGGATATCATCGACTATCGAATTACCGTCGGTTCCCAGGAAGTACGGGTGCAAAAACCTCGTAGAAAAGCTTTATTGCAGAAAGGCGAACAGTGTAGATTTCGGATCAACCGAATGCACTGGTATCCGATCGATTGACCTTTCTCCTATCCTATACTACCTTTTCTCCATGTACGTACAGATTCTTCGCTGGAAGGAAATCACGGAGGCGGTCAAACACCGTCTCCTTTCCCGTTCTGAATCCGATATAGAAGACTCTTTAGAAAAGGTCCGCCCGATTCTCCAGGAAGTCCAGGCACGGGGAGACGAGGCTTTACGGAAATTCACCCATGATTTCGACCAGGTGGATCTAAAAAACCTGCCCCTTCGAGTTTCTTTTGAAGAATTCCGGAAAGCGGAAGCATCCCTCCCGAATTCTGTGAAGGACGCACTTCATTTCGCCATTCAAAACGTGTGGAAATTCCACGAAACCCAGAAGCCGGCTTCTTTTTCCTGGGTAGAAGTGAGACCCGGGATCTATGCGGGAGAAAAGGGTATTCCCCTACCTTCGGTAGGGCTCTATGTCCCTAGAGGAAGGGGAAGTTTTCCCTCCATGCTGTATATGATGGCTGTTCCTGCCCGTATTGCTGGAGTTCCTGAAATTCGGATCGTTACTCCTCCTGATCCGGATGGGTTCGTGGATGCAGCCTGTCTCTATGCGGCAGAACAAGTGGGGGTAACAGAAGTATACCGGGTGGGAGGAGCTCAGGCGATAGGGGCTCTGGCTTATGGTACGGAATCGATCAGGAAAGTTGCAAAGATTCTAGGTCCGGGTTCGCGATACGTAGCTGCAGCTAAACGACTCGTATCAGACCGGGTAGATACCGGTCTTCCGGCAGGTCCTTCGGAATCGATTATTATAGCCGATCGTAGTGCAGATCCCCGACTGGTTGCTCTGGATCTTCTGATCGAAGCGGAGCATGGTTCTGACTCAGCCGCACTCCTCGTTACTCCCGATATCTCCCTGGCGGAAGAGGTTAAAAAACTCCTTGGTCTTTGGGCGGATCAACTCCCCGAGCCCCGGCGCACCTTTGTACAGGATGTATTTTCCCGGTATGGAGGAATTGTACTAACAGAATCCCTTGATGAGGCTGTACAGGTGGTAAACCAGTTTGCCCCTGAGCACCTTCAACTGCAGGTGTCGAGCCCCCTGGATCTGCTGGGGAAGATCCAGCACGCCGGAGAGATTCTCCTGGGTTCCACTACTCCTTTCAGTGTGGCTAACTACGCCGTTGGAGCCAATGCAGTTCTTCCCACCGGGGGGAAAGCCTGCACCTATTCTGCTGTATCGGTAAGGGACTTCCTGAAGTACTCCTCTGTAATTCATGTTAGTCCTCAGGGATTTTCTATTCTCCAGGATCCGGTACAAATCCTTGCGGAATATGAAGGATTTCCCGCCCATGCAAGAGCTCTGAAGTACCGGACTGAATCCGGATCTTATAAAGAATAATCCTCTTTACAAAGGAACAAACTCCAATATGTTTGAGAACCTTACCGAAGCTTTTCAGTACATAGAAAATTTTACCAATTTTGAAAAAAAAGCATTCTCCTTGAGATTTTTCCGGCTGGATAGGATGCATCACCTATTAAACTTATTTGGAAATCCTCAAGACGCATTCCGCACCTTCCATATAGCAGGATCCAAAGGAAAGGGTTCTACCGCAACGTTTCTAACTTCCATCCTCACCACTGCAGGATATCGAACAGGGTTGTATACTTCCCCGCATCTGGTTTCTTATAAAGAGCGCATTACCCTGGGAGGAGAAGAAATTGAAGATGCGGTATTCCTGGAAGAGATTTCTTCTCTAAGGGATTGTCTCTCTCAGCATTCACCGGCCGAGTTTCCCGGAGGAGAATACCCTACTACCTTTGAGCTCCTTACCTGCCTGGGATTCCTTATCTTTCGGCGTCTGGGCTGTGAAATAGCCGTGCTGGAAACAGGGATGGGAGGGAGACTTGATGCCACCAATGTGGTACGGCCTCTTGCATCTATTCTAACTCCCATCGAACTGGAACATACGGAATACCTGGGAAATACGATTGAACAAATTGCAGGCGAAAAAGCAGGGATTATAAAACCCGGTGTGCCTGTAATCGTAAGTCCTCAGGTTCCGGAGGCTCTCCAGGTGTTCGAAAAAACAGCCCAAAATCAGGGAAGCCCCCTCCATTATTTGCCTGCATATCTCGAATCCTTTCACTCCCACGTCCATCGGGAAGGAACGGAATTAAACCTGCAGTGGAATAAAGAACTGCTACCCCCTATGCCTCCTCTCAAGGTCTTTCTCCGTCTCCTGGGAGAAGTGCAGGCAGAGAATGCGGCTCTCGCCGCTTTAACTGTGCTTCTAACCTTACCGGAAGTTTCTCTGTATACAATTATTCTGGGGCTGGAAAACGCGTATCTGCCCGGTCGGTTTCAGCGGATTCTGGAGCATCCTCCCGTCTACGTAGATGGTTCCCATACGCCCCTTTCTGTCCGAAGACTGTTACACTCCTTTCTCGAGATACATCCAAACCCGGACACCCTTATCCTTGGAATCGTTTCCGGAAAAAAGTACGACGAGATTGCTCAGATTCTCTGTCCTTCGTTCCGCTCTGTGATCATCACCACTCCGGGGACCTTTAAACCGAGCGATCCCGGTTCTCTCACCACCTGCTGTTTGCGGCATAATCC
>JAGODW010000321.1 GCA_017998025.1 Spirochaetales bacterium | reverse complement strand
CTCTATGAGCTTTTATCCCAGGAAAATAGCCATTCCCGTATCGTAACCCGTCCCATTCCACCCGAATTCCAGGGAAAAACGTATGGGGAATACAAAAAGACTTTCCTGGAAAATCCCCGGCAGCTCCTTCTGGGTATTCTGGAAAATACCGGTTCTCCTAATAGAATAAAAATCGAATCACTCCGAGAAGCTCAGAAAACTTCCGATGTTTCCCAATTGATCATAAATCTGCAGAAGGTGAAAGGCATGGAGACAAACCGCCCCTTCTTACTTCCTGATGCTTCCTATCCGATTCAGAACTACAGTCTGGCCATTCTTCTGGAGAGGGTAGAGGAATGAGAGAGGATGAGATTCTAGAGAAATTGAGCCAGATTTCCATCTTTGATGCATTGAAGGATCGGAAAGATGATCTTATAAAGCTTCTGGAAATTGTCCACAGAAAATCGTATCCCAGAGGATCCGTGATTATCAAAGAAGGGGATGTAGGATCGGACATGTTCATCGTATACAGGGGAAGTGTGGAGATACAGAAACAAACCCGGGCCGGGGACACGTATACCGTAGTAAAATTGCAGGCGAAAGACAACGTTTTTTTTGGGGAAATCGCCCTGGTAGATGATGACAAACGTTCGGCTACAGTAATAGCACTGGAGGATTCGGAGTTTCTTGTTCTGGACAAACAGGATTTCCTGGCTCTGGGAAAAACGAATCCTGAAATAGCCCTTCCCATTACGCAGACTATTGCCCGCATTTTAGCATCCCGCTTACGGAAGACGACGATAGATATGCTTACAATCTTTGATGCACTGGTAAATGAAATTCAGGAATGATGCGACGATGAGTGATTCAGATAAATATATAAAAAAGTATTTGGAACAACTTCTCTCTTCTTCTCCCATGCGAAAATTGACGCACCAGGATCGGGTGGTAATATTCAGTGATTTACACCTGGGGGATGGGAGTGGAAAAGATGACTTCCGGAAAAATGCGGCTCTCTTCCAAACCGTTTTAAAGGAATACTATCTTCCAGAGGACTTTCTTTTAGTGCTGAACGGAGATATCGAAGAGCATCAAAAGTTCAGTCCCTTCAAGATACGGAGAGTCTGGGAATCCGTTTTTTTTCTTTTTCATGAATTTGCCTCCCGGGAGAAGCTTATCCAGCTCTGGGGTAACCATGATGAAAGGGTATCCCTTCGTCCAGGAAGAGAGGGGAGGGAAACGTACGAAGGGTTTCGATTATTGTATAGGGACAAAGTACTGTTTCTCTTCCATGGTCATCAAACCTCTCCTGCTTTTCACCGAATAAACAAGGTGCTCGGTTTTGCTATTCGGCATATTGTACGGCCTTTAGGAATCATGAATGGATCCGTAGCCCAGAACGATAAACGAAAATTCAAAACTGAACAGAAGATATATGAATTTTCCAGCCAACGAAAAATTGTTTCTATTATCGGGCACACGCATCGCCCCCTGTTTGAGTCCCTTTCCAAGCTGGATGTCTTGAAAATTCGGATAGAAAGACTTTGCCGAAGGTATCCCTATGCAGCAGAAGAAGAGAAATCTATCATTGTTGCAGAGACGGCAGAGATAAAGCGAACCGTGAAACAATTGTTAGAGACGGATCCTATTATGGCTCAGCGGGGAAGTATCTATGAAAGTCATTTCCTTATACCCTGTGTCTTCAACTCAGGCTCTGCTACGGGTAAAGGAGGAATTACCTGTCTTGAGATCTATGAGGGGAAAATCCGTTTGATTCATTGGGTGGATGTGGAACGAGGAAAGCATCATTTAAACTCACCTTCTGAACGTATCGAGAGCATCTCAATTCCCGGGTATTATCGAGTGGTACTAAAAGAGGAAAGTCTGGATTACATATTTGCCCGCATAGAATTACTCGCCTGAATCGATAATCCTGTCCCAATCGTACAGGGGAACAATCTTTTTTCCTGCGGGCACAATAGCAAAATCTTCTGGATCCCACTCTCCAAATACCAGTTTGTGGATTAATCGGGGATCTCCTGGAATCGAGACGAACTCTTTTCCCTCCTGTTCCGCTTCGATCTTACACTGTTCTTTAAATCCTAAAAACGATACGTCGGGTGAGTCAATGAAAATCACCGTAGGATCCTCCGGTTTATCCGCTCCCTGCGTAAGAGTTTGAATGATATACTGAGCATTCTCCTCTCCGTATAACTCCACGTACTCCTGGTAAGATGTATCCAATCCCAGGAATTTTCGAGTTTCCGATGTATAATATCCCGAATTTCCCCGTTCCATGTATCCGGGAGCGCTAAAGGGACGGCTCGGATGGGAGGAAAAATATTCCTTAAACTTTTCCTTTGATCCTAAGAAGAGGGTACAGCAATCATGAGCTCGAGGAATCACCAGAGGGAATTGGGTTGAACTAAGGCCAGCTGTAGAATTCCCACAGAGACCGTATCCAAGTAAAATAGCATCATACTTTTTACCACTATCCTCTGTTTCGCGGATCTTCGTCTGGATAAGCGAACGGAGGGAATCGCTATTGTCGTGGGATCCTTTTTCTGTGAAATCCAGATCAAAGGTATGGGGAGATACGGCTACTTCTCTACAGATATCACGGAAAAGCACATTGCAGGCTATAAGTTTTAAATACATGGTAGGAACCTAGAAGTCTTTCTGAGTTCTGTCAAGGGGGAAAAGGCTAAAAAAATCTGTAATTGACCGATAAAAAAGAAGAAGGTAGGATGGATCTATGCGTGCCCAGGAGGATGTCCGGAGCTATTGGAAAAAAGTGGAGGAGGAGCTGGGAGAACCCATTCTTGGGTATGCGTTAGGACAGCTAAAAGTCCCTCTGGATGAAATTCCATCCCTTGCCTGGTGCTTGTTTTATCTTACAAATACCCGGGTTTTTATCCGATACATGCCCTCGGAACGGCGAGTCCTTTCTCTTCCTATGGGAGGCACCCCGGGTAAGCCCGCTACGGTCACTCTGCAACGAGAGAGGATTCAGAAGCTAGATATCTGCTCCGGGAAGAGGGGGTGGTGGCAACGGGTGTTTTCTCCTGTAATCCAGGTTCGGTTCCAATACAGCCTTTATTCGGAAGGTGAGCAAGAAATCTGCTTTACCATGGAATTGGAAAAGAATCAGTTTTTACGCCAGCTAAAGCAGGAATAGACTCATTTTAAACTTTTGT
>JAGODW010000320.1 GCA_017998025.1 Spirochaetales bacterium | reverse complement strand
ATATCGATGATCCTGGGTATAGGCATGAGGCCCCTGTGTATCCGGAGTAAGGCATACTTTCTTCTAACTTCCTCGGAAGGTAGCACAGAGGCTAAACTTGTACAAAGAGCAACGATCCAATATCCTGGAGGAATTTCGCAGGGGAGTTCGGATATAGGCTCTTCTACATCCAGGAAAATAATACCAGGACTTTCCCTCTGAAGAAAAGGATGGGCATCCTTCAGGGTATTAAAAGTTCGGACCCATCCCCCTTCCCATCGCTTTTCCAGACACTCTAAAAACTGCTCTCGTATTTCCGGCGAGGGGGAAACAATCACAATCGGTCCCTGGCGCTTTCCCGGGCACGCTGCATCTAAAAGATCCATCAGCCTGGGTCCTATAGAACCGTTTAACGACTCATCAGGATAGCATAAAAAAGGGACATCCAGCACCAGAGGATGATGCCTTAATATACGAAAGAAAGCCCAATCACCGGATGAATGGGTTTTAGAATCCCAGACTATTGCAGCAGGAGATCGATTCTGCAGCCGTTTCTCCCAATCCTCATCCAGATACGCCTGCACTGGTTCCAGCCCAAGAGAGTAGACAAGTTCTTGAATACGGACACCCGGTTCTTTAAATCGGGAAACATAGAGCAGTACAGGAACACTATTTCCTCCTCCCGTGAGGCCACCCAGGGAAGGAAGCGGAAGGTAGAAATTGAACGTTGTTCCTTTTCTCGATGTACTATCTACATCCAGTCTTCCCCCCTGCAATGTGGCAAGATGCCTTGCCAGAGGTATCCCTAAGCCCCCAAATCCTACTTCTGAAATAAGCTGGAAAATCCTTTCTTCTGGTTCCTGCGCTAAACTTATCCCTATTTCTGTAATGCGGATCCGTATAAAAGGGAGATCAATCTGTACAATAACCTCTACCTTTCCTTGAGGAGCAGCCAGCATATCCGCTGCTCCCAGGACCGAATCTACCATCTGGATAAACTTCTTTTTATCTAACAGTATCCAGGGCAACCGTTCGGGCATTGAAAGTATCCATTCCGTACCTTTATGCCTCCGCGCTTCTTTTCTGCTAAAAAATATAGAGGACAGAAGGGAAGTAATATCCCAGAACTTAAACTCTAAATTAAGATCTTCAATATCTGCTTTTGCAACATCCAATAACTGATTTGTTCGATGTAATTGTTCTTCGGCAGCCTGCCGAATTTGCAAAAGTGCGTCCCGTACGCCCGGAGGAAACGATCCTGCGTTTTTTTTGGCACTATTCAAAGTCTCGGTTGCCTTTGTTGCAATAAAAGCTACCGGATGACGGAACTCTTCACTTACCCTGGCAAGAATCTTGCTTTTTATCCGTTCTGCCAGTTCTGCGGAATTTTTTGCTTGTATTGCCTGTTCATAGAGGAGAATCCCCTTTACCGCACTGGAGATATACGTTCTTAATTCTTCATACACTGAAGCATCGGGATTCCCTGCTTCCAAGACAAGACACCCTAGCGGCTCATTCTGTTGAAATAACGGTTGCAGAATGAACGTGGAACGATGCTCAGGATGAACAATTTTATCAAAATCAAGGCCACCACTTATTTCCGTATAGAGATAGAGAGAAAATCCGGGAATACCCAGGCGGGGTAATTCAGTTTGGAGCAGTTCCTTAAGCTGTTCGATCGTAAGGGTCATTAAGAGCTTCCGCCCGATTTCCCGTAAGAGCAAATCATTCTGCTGTCGAATCCACTCATGCAAAATACGGGATCGCTCCAGCGCATCGGAAATCATTACCCGGGCTTGAGAGCACAATGCTTCTAATCGGGAAAGATCCACACCCGGGTAGAGAGAAGGAATCCCTTTACGGAGGATGGAAATCGTATCCTGCCAGGGGGAAATCGGCTTATCAGTATGGATTAAACGCTCCAGAATCGTTTGTAAGATTGTTAGAAACTTACTCGTCTTACTTCCCTGAAGATCTTCTATTAAAGCGCTAATCAAGGGGCCGACCCAGGCCTGTAAATACGGTTCTTCCAGCCTGATTCTATGCCCCACTTGTTGTATGAGAGAAGGTACATCGATCCGCTGCCCTAGATTTCCAGAAGAAGGATCTGCATCGATCGTTCGATAGGAAGGGCATCCACAGGATTGGCGAATAATTAACTGAGTGGAAAGGTTTTTTCTAACGAGAGAATCTTTCCCCTGCAGCATGTGTATAAGAAGTTTCAATGCCTCCTGCCCTTCAGCTTTAAAAGGCATGGAAACCGTAGTAAGTTGAGGAGAAACGATACGGCTTTCCGTTATATCATTAAAGCCCCCTACAATTACATCTCCGGGAATCTCATACCCGCGGGCTTGTAAGACCTGTACCGCCCGGAATACCTGCAGATCACTGGCACCGATCAATGCATCGAAATCCTTACCCGGTATTTTCCCCCGATCATCCAGCAAAAGTTGTACAGCCTCTTCCCCTGCGTTCCAGGGCATTGGATCGGTCACCAATGACGAATCCAGCTCAATTCGTTCTTCCCGCAGCGTTTCGAGAAAAGACTTGTACCGCTCTTCCGCTGAAACATGGGTGGCAGGACCCCGGATGAAAGCTATGGACCGGGCTTTATGTACTTTGATAAAATGCTTTACCAGCTTCTGCATCCCTCCATAGGCGTCTGTCTGTATGCAGGGAAATCCGGGAATAGGATAATTCAATGTTACACAGGGCATGCCCAGGAACCGCTGATGGAACGCAACCACATCTTTTAAGGGGGCAGCTCCTCCCAGGCTGGAAGCCCAGGAAACGATACCATCCAGACTGCCCGGTTTAGCTAATTCATAGATTATGTTTCTCTGCGAACCTTCATATCCCGTATCCCCTAACGGCCCACCCGGAAATATACAGAGGTCGACATCCATCTCTTCCGCCTGTTTATGCACTGCGGACCAAAGGTCATTGCTGGAACCGGTATGAATTGAGGCAAGCAATAATCCAATCCGAGGTCGTTTAGCCTTCTTCTGTCGGACCCTCATAGTAGTATTCTACCATAGATTACTTAAAACCTTTAAAAAATCAATTTTTGTAAGGAAATTTGAAAAAACCAATTTCAAATTTTATACTTTACCGTATGGAGCCGTTGCAGGAAGAATTCTTTCGCCTTGTAACTCATGCTCTTCGAACCCCCCTGACCGGTTTGCTGGGAACCCTCTCACT
>JAGODW010000319.1 GCA_017998025.1 Spirochaetales bacterium | reverse complement strand
CTCCCATAGCAGCTTCATAGGTGATCTCAGGGTTCGGATTCGCCATCGCAAAAACAACGGGGTTTTTCGCCATGGTTTTTAGCATCTCAGGGGTGACACAGTCCGCCACAGACAAACCAATAAATACATCTGCCCCAACCAGAGCTTCTGCCAGCGTGCGAGCCTTTGTGTCGGAAAGGAACTCTTCCTTTTCCCGGGTTACCTGTCCATTTCGCCCCTTATGCAGTACCCCTTTGCTATCGCACATAGTTATGTGCTCCTTAGGGATTCCCACAGCCAGGAGCATTTTTGCACAGGAGATACCGGCAGACCCCGCTCCATTGAATACAATCTTTAGATCTTTAAGGCGCTTTCCCACAATTTCCGCAGCATTCATAATTCCTGCCGTGGAAATAATTGCTGTGCCATGCTGATCATCGTGAAAAATGGGGATATTACATTCCCGGATAAGCGTCTGTTCAATCTCAAAACATTCCGGAGCTTTGATGTCTTCCAGATTAACCCCCCCAAAGGTTGGTTCCAGCAGTCTTACTACTTCGATTACCTTTTTAGGATCCCGGGTATTGACCTCAATATCAAATACATCCACATCTGCAAACCGTTTAAAGAGAACCCCCTTCCCTTCCATTACGGGTTTGGACGCGAGAGCACCTCTATCCCCCAGTCCTAGAATTGCTGTACCGTTCGAGACTACTGCCACCAGATTCCCTTTGCTGGTATACTTATAGGCATCTTCCGGATTCTTCTCTATCTCTAAAACCGGATGTGCTACGCCCGGTGTATAGGCAAGAGAGAGATCCTCCGAAGTTCGGCAGGGTTTCGAAGGAAGCACCTCTAACTTCCCTGGTTTCCCTTCACAGTGGTAGGCCAAAGCTTTTCGTTTTAAATCTTCCACGATTGCCTCCTATTGATGACATTCTACCTTAGTATAATATGATCATTATTGATCGGTCAATATCATTGACATTCATAATAATTCAGATATAATCATAACAGAGGAAAAATGGGATCAGGACCAATTCCAGCGGATAGAAGAAGGCAGATCCACGAACTGCTCCAGCGAAAGGGGGTAGTAGCCGTTTCAGAACTCTCCAAACTGTTAGGCGTTTCAGACCTAACCATCCGCCGAGACCTCGATGAGATGAGCCGGCAAGGTATGCTTGAACGCACTCATGGAGGAGCCATTTTAAACCAGCGGGTCAGTGTGGAACCCCTGTACCAGCAGAAGGATGCCGCTCACAAAGAAGAGAAAGAGTCCATAGGGAATGCCGCTGCTGCCCTTGTAGAAGATGGTGATACCCTGCTTATAAATAGCGGTTCTACAACCCTGGAAGTAATTCGTGCGCTGAAAAACCGGAAGGTGCGGATCATTACGAGCAATATAGGGGCGGTTGGGATTGCAGCAGAAGGTAGCTTTGAGTGTATTTTGATCGGAGGTGTGTACCGTTCCCGGTCCAACTCTCTAATCGGTGCCCTGGCGGAGCTCTCCCTCCAGCAAGTATACGGAAGTAAAGCCTTCATCGGAGTGGATGGGATCAGTTTTAAGTATGGGTTAACCACCCCTATCCTCGAGGAAGCGGAAATAGCCAGAAGTATGATCGAACGAACCCCGGGCCCGGTTATCGTTGTGGCAGATCATAGTAAAATCGGGGTAGTATCCAACTTCGTCACGGCTCCGATCGATAAGGTCCATATCCTGGTTACCGATTCCCGCATTGAAGAAAATTTTCGCTTAGAACTGGAAAAGGTCGGTATCCGAATTATTATTGCGGAACCGAAATCAGAACAATAATCTCCCGAAAAGAGGGGGGGATAGGAGGAAGGTATGGGTTATTTAGAGGAATATCCGAAGCAGTACAAGGATTGTACCTGGATTGAGGTAGGGTACTTAGAGCAGTTTATGAGAGATGCGCTGATTGCCGCGGGCGTTCCCCGTGAGGATGCTGCCATTGTTGCAGATGTATTGATCGAATCGGACCGTCGGGGAATCGATTCTCATGGGATCGGCCGGCTGAAACCGATCTATATTGACCGTATTCGAGACGGCATTATGAACCCCGTTACCCATATCGAAATAGTGCGGGATAGAAAAACAACCGCGGTACTGGACGGCCATAACGGAATGGGGCATGTCGTAGGGAAAAAAGCTATGGAAATGGCCATCCAGAAAGCAAAAGAACATGGGATGGGGATGGCTGTTGTACGGAACTCGACCCATTACGGAATCGCCGGGTACTATGCCAGCATGGCAGTGAAAGAAAACATGATCGGCATCACCGGGACAAACGCTCGCCCCTCCCAGGCTCCTACGTTCGGGGTAGAAAACATGCTGGGAACAAACCCGTTAACGTTCGGGATACCTACAGATGAAGAGTTTCCCTTTATCCTGGACTGCGCTACCAGCGTTACCCAGCGAGGGAAAATAGAACTGTATGCCCGGCTGGGCAAATCCCTGCCTCCCGGTTGGGTAATCGATGATCAAGGCCGAACTAGAACCGATACGGAACAGGTACTGATCGACCTTACCAAAGGAAAAGCCGCTCTCGCGCCCCTGGGCGGATTGGGCGAAGAAGGGGCAGGATACAAAGGGTATGGGTACGCTACCGTTGTAGAAATCCTCAGCGCTGCACTTCAGGACAGCCCGTACTTGAAAATGCTGAACGGTACAGACGCATCCGGAAAAAAGATTCCCATCCTGTTGGGACATTTTTTCATTGTTATTAATGTAGAAGAGTTCATCGATGTGAAGCAATTTAAAAAAATCGCTGGAACTATCTGTCGGGAACTCCGCGCTTCGAAAAAAGCACCGGGCGAAGAACGGATCTTTACTGCAGGAGAAAAAGAATGGCTCGCCTGGCAGTACCGGAAGACACACGGGATTCCTGTTCCGCCCAGTCTACAGAAAGACATGCTTACTCTTCGCGATTGGTATAAAATGCCTTACAAGTTTCCCTTCGAGTAAATTAGCACCTGAGTAAATTATCAGGACTTACCTCCCCGGGCGCCTTTTAGCGCCCGGGGGATAATAGGCCTTATCCTCCTACCACAATGTGGCAATATTCGGGTAAGAGAGAAGGCGTTCATCCTTTGTAATCAGGGTAGTTTCCAGAATTCGGGCTGTAGCCACAATGATACGGTCTGCAGGATCCTGATGTAAATCCGGTAAAAGCACGGCAAGCTTCGCAATTTCGTTATCTACAGG
>JAGODW010000318.1 GCA_017998025.1 Spirochaetales bacterium | reverse complement strand
GCCTACCGTAAGATTATTGCGTTTGTTTGGTAGGTCGATTCAAGAGGCTCTGCATAAAAATGAATGCAAAGATCAAAACTCCAACCATTATCCGGGTCCACCAGGAACTTAGCGTTCCTTGAAAGTTAATGATTGTCTGTATAGTCCCGAGGATTAGCACGCCGATGATGGAACCTCCGACAGATCCCACTCCTCCTGTTAGCAAGGTTCCTCCCATGACAACAGCCGCTATCGCATCCAGGTGGAGATCCTTGCAGTGGAGGGCATATCCCGACAGCATATAAAAGGTAAACACAACTCCTGCAAGGCCGGAACAAAACCCATTAAGTGTATAGATTAAGATTTTTGTGCGCGTAACCGGCAATCCCATTAGCATTGCCGATTGTTCCGACCCTCCAATTGCATAGACAGTACGGCCAAACCGGGTAAATTTCAACAGCCACCATCCGATCAAGGCAAGCAGAATAAATATGAATACATTTATAGAAATAAAATCACCTGTTGGTAATTCTATCGCTGCCATGCTTACTGATCTATACCATTCATTATCGATATTGATCGTATCGATACTGATAAGATAGCAGGCACCCCGTGCAAAAAACATGCCTGCCAGAGTAGCAATAAAGGGTTGAATTCTAAACACCTGAATCATTATACCCTGGAATGTCCCAAATAGACTGGTTAGCAAAAGCACAGCGGGGATGACAACCGCAGGGGACCATTCTCTCTGCAACAAATCTGCAGAGATCATTGTGGTAAGAGCTACTACCGAACCAACGGAAAGATCTATCCCTCCAGAGAGGATTACAAAAGTCATCCCTACAGCAGCTATGCCTAAGAAGGCATTATCAATAAAAAGATTGATAAATACCTGCAACGAAAAGAAGTTGGGATACGCCAAAGAACCCGCAGCGTACATCAGGAGAAAAAGACCCAGAGTTATGAAAAAGGGTAAAGTTTTTTTGTTCATAAATAATAATTCCTTCTCAGGGAAACAGGACGTTCCATTCTGAAGAGGGATTGAAAATATTCCGATTGAATCATGGATACCGCAAATACAACGATGGATTTGATGACGAGATTTACCTGGGGAGGTACTCCAATCGAATATATCATTGTGGTTAAGGTCTGTATAATAATAGCTCCTAATACAGCCCCGCCCAACCTGAACTTTCCTCCATTTAATGAAGTGCCTCCGATAATAACGGCAAAAATTGCATCCAGTTCGAACATGTCACCGGCATTGTTCCCATCCGCACTCTTTACATTAGAACATACTAAAAGACCGGAAATTCCTGCACAAAAGGAACAAAAAGCATAGGTCCAGAATACAATTCGTTGCTCTTTGATTCCGGAATAGTTACTTGCCGTTCTATTCACTCCGATGGATTCGATAAACAATCCAAGGGCAGTCTTCCGCGTTATGAGAGTTACTAATATCAAGACTGTGGCCAGTACATAGAGAGAGAAAGGAATACCTAAAATAGATCCATTCCCTATGAAATAATAGGGAGCATAGTAAATTGTAATGATCTGTCCATTGGTAATTAATTGAGCAATCCCCCGCCCTGCTACCATGAGAACCAGAGTTGCTACTATAGGCTGGATTCGAAACCTTGCTACAAGGAAACCATTCCACATCCCAATCAATGTTGAAGCGACCAGTGCAATAAAAATTGCGATTCCCATGGGAGTCCGGGTAACCAGGATTTGCTCGCTTCCCCGCATTACCAGTTCTCCTCCTATCAGAAATGCAGCAATGGCCCCGGATATAGCCACAACCGATCCAACGGAAATATCAATTCCCCCTGTTGCGATAACCAGGGTGAGCCCGATTGCAATAATTCCGATGTAGGTAGATCTATTTAAAATATCCACAAGGATCCCCGTAAGCCGACCATCTTTCCATTGAATAGAAAAAAAACCTCTGGTTAAAAACCCATTTATAACGAGCAGAACCAGTAAAATGCATAAGGGCCAGAATAAGTTGGATTCTTTGAATCGTGTTAATTTCAAACGCATTCTATTCTCCCTGAGCAATAAGTTGCATAATCGTATGCTCTGCGATCTCATCTCCCTGTATCTCGGCCACCTTTTTTTTATCTCGGAACACAGCTACTCGATCACTAATAGCGACTACCTCTTCTAGCTCCGATGATATAAAAACAATGGCAAACCCTGTATCTCGGAGAGATAGAATTCTCTGTAAGATTTCACCCTTCGCACCTACATCTATACCCCGGGTAGGTTCATCGAGGATTAACACTTCAGGGTTTGTTGCAAGCCATCGGGCAAGGAGAACTTTCTGCTGATTTCCACCTGAAAGGTTTTTTACAGGTTGTTCGGTACCAGGCGTTATAATTCCCAGCTCAGCTATCAACCGATTCGCTATCTCTTCCTGATTTTTGCGTTGAAGATAGTTCAATATTCCCCTCTTAGCCTGTAATGCTAAAATGATGTTTTCTCGAACACTCAAATCCCCTAGAAGTCCTTCAGTTTTTCTATCCTCAGGGCAAAAACCCATTCCCAGGGAAATTGTGTCGGAAGGGGACTGAGGGGATACCTGCTTCCCGTACCAGTATACAGAGCCTTCCATGGCTCGCTCTGCTGCAAACAGCAGCTTAGCGGTTTCTGTACGTCCAGACCCTAATAATCCTGCCAATCCTAATACTTCACCCTTATATAGAGATAGATCCAGAGGTTTTAAATATCCGTTTCGACCAAGCCCGGAAGTACAAAGGATTTCTTGTTGTGAACCTTCATTGATCTTTACATTTTTATGTACCTCTGTATCTACTATTTCTTCAGGATTTTTCCCCACCATCATGCTGATAAGATTTATTTTAGGTAAATCTTTTGTCCAGGCGGTCCCTACGTATTCTCCATTTCGCAGTACAGTAATTTTGTCCGATATTTCATACACTTGATCGATAAAATGCGTAATAAAGAGAATCGCAAGACCTTCCTGTTTTAATTTTCTTAAAATAGAAAACAATCGCTCAACTTCTGTTTCATCAATACTTGAGGTCGGCTCATCCAGGATAAGCACAGTAGAGCGTACACAAAGAGCCCGGGCAATGGCTACCATTTGCTGAATAGCGATAGAGTAACTACCCAGGGGTCGTGTAGGATCCAGGTCGAGCTCTAATTTTTCTTTAATGATCCGCTGGCTTTCCGACAGCAATGTTTTCCACCGTATACC
>JAGODW010000317.1 GCA_017998025.1 Spirochaetales bacterium | reverse complement strand
CCTTTAGCCCGGAGAGATTCTGCAATCCCCACTGCATGCAGGGCATTGTTGCCCACGGGAGTCGCCAAACTGACGATCTTTGCCGGAGCATAGGAGAGCAGCCCATGCATCTGTCTCCCACGGCTGGAAGATCGGTCTTTAGCGAAAAGAGATCGGAACATCTCTTCAGGACCCATGCCCCGGGCAAGCATCAGAGCCTTATCCCGGTAGTGGCAGCAGAGCCAGTCATCTGGTATCAGGTGTAACGCCAGGGCTGCGGATGCTTCATGACCCGCACCACTTACATAAAAAGCTGCTTCCCCCCGCCCGGTATAACTCTGTTCCAGGCGATCCATCTCCCTGCTGGTTACCATCCACCGATACAGATCCTGCAAAATTCCCATCTATGATGCCTCCTATGATGCTACTTCTTTACTTTTGGACGCAAGAGGAGAAAAAAAGGTTGCAGAAAGTGCTGGGAAATGAGCCTTCTTTTTGCCAGATCCGCTATGTTTTTCTTTTTCCTACCAGCATTGCCCCTACATCCGTCTTAGCATCGGAAATCGGTTGTATACCAAATTTTTCCACTAAAAACTTTACTATGTTTGGTGATACAAAGGCTGGCAGCGTCGGCCCTAATCGAATCCCCTTAAAACCCAGATACAGGAGTGCTAAAAGAACGGCTACCGCCTTTTGCTCATACCAGGCAATATCAAAGTAGATAGGGAGATCATTTACATCCTTTACACCGAACACATCCTTCAACTTCAACGCAATAAGGGCAAGCGAATAGGAATCGTTACACTGCCCTGCATCCAGCACACGGGGAATCCCATCGATGGTGCCTAAATCCAGTTTATTGTATCGGTACTTGGCACATCCAGCAGTGAGTATCACCGAATCTTTAGGGAGTTCTTGCGCCACTTCTGTAAAGTAACTTCTTGCCGACTGACGACCATCACATCCTCCCATCACGACAAACCGTTTGATGGCTCCTTTTTTCACTGCATCAACGATCGTATCCGCCAATTTTTCTAATTGTGCGTGTGCAAATCCTCCTACAATTTTCCCCTGCTCGATTTCGGTAGGAGGTGGACAGGTCTTGGCTAGAGCAATCACCTCTGAAAAATCCTTTGTTTTTCCATCCGGCTGATCGGGAATGTGCTTTACCCCGGGGAAACCTACGACTCCCGTAGTAAAAATCCGATCTTTGTACGCATCGCGTACAGGGACAATGCAGTTGGTAGTCATCACAATAGGGCCGTTGAACTGAGCAAACTCTTTATCCTGTTTCCACCAGGCATTACCGTAGTTTCCCGCAAAGTGTGGATACCGTTTAAAGGCCGGATAGTAGTGGGCAGGGAGCATCTCCGAATGGGTATAAACATCTACCCCTGTTCCTTCCGTCTGTTTTAATAGCTCTTCCATGTCTTTCAGGTCATGTCCCGAAATCAGAATCCCCGGATTATTTCTAACTCCTATATTCACTTCGGTTATTTCCGGATTCCCATAGGTGCTTGTATTCGCTTTGTCCAGAAGAGCCATGGCCGCTACAGCAGTTTCCCCTGTGCGCATCAGAAGTTCTGTCATTTCATCTAAGGTTTTTTGTTCCAGGGTTGCATTTAATGCCTCCACAAGAAATGCCCAGATGTTAGGATCCGTATACCCCAGCACTTCCGCGTGGTGTGTATAGGCAGAAATCCCCTTTAATCCGTATACCGTGAACTCCCGTAAGGAGCGGAGATCTGGATCTGTTGTGGAAAGGACTCCGATTCTTCCGGCTTTTGTCCGCAGTACCTCCGGATCTTTAGAAAACCATACTGCTGCATCGGGTTTTTCTGTGGTATCTTTGGGATATTGAACCTCGTACTGATGTTTCAAGGAATCGCGGACTAAAAGACCTTCATCAATGTATCTGAGAAACCGATCATCATCGAAGTTTGCATTGGTGATAGTGGCAAAAAGCCCCTTTACAATGAACCGACCAGCTGTTTCTTTCGCCTTCAAATCCAGCCGACTCGCATACCAGGAAATGCCTTTCAAAGTATGAATGAGAAGGTCCTGCAATCCTGCGGTGCTTTCCTGCTTCCCACAGACCCCCCGAATCGTACATCCTTCATTTCGTGCCGTTTCCTGGCATTGAAAACAGAACATGCTCATATGCTTGTCCTCCTCTGTAATAGTTATTCCCCTGGATTCTATCAAAAAGGTGATACTACTATTGTAACATTTGTTACCAATAGATGAATAATTATTTTTATAATTCTATGTGGAAAGGGCATCCTGTAGAGTAATTTTCCCATAGTGAATCACCACTTTCTTAAAATCTTCATCCCCGTTAGGCGAACGAATACCCAGTTGAATCGTGAAGGTTGCATTTTTCAATGTTTCTTTCGTACCAAGGATAGGAAATTTAAACGGTTTAAACCTCCGAAACACTTCGGTTCGTTCTTGGAGTGTCTCGTACTGTCGAAATAAGCCGCTCCATCCATACATGTAGGTGGCAATGTATTTTAAAATACCTTCGTATACCCCCTTTACTTCTGTATTTCGTACCTGATATACACCATCGATCCCTTCAGCAGCATATATACGAGTGAGATTTACCTGGAACACTCGCTCGGAAACAATTTCCCGTTTACCTATAGGGAAACGCAAAGCTTCTCTTTCATCCTCCACCCGACCAACAATGCAGTACCCCTGGTCATCCAGATAAAAAATCCGGAGCTCTTTGTCTGTCCCTTTCAGGGAATATTCTTCGTTAAAAGCAGCTATCAGTTTCTTCACCAGATCCATCAGTGGTCCACTTTCTTTTTTCCCTCCGTCCCTATCGGAAGCGAGAAGAGTTTCTCTATCAAACTTCAGGTAAAAATAACTAATGTCTTTCCCCTCGAAAATAAGTCCCGGATAATCGTTGACATATACACCCTTTGCTTCTAGAGATTCTAACGTGCGGATACGGTGCAGATCAGACATGAGGGGCTCCTTGGGTTTTAGAGTAGGGATGCGTACTTTCCCCTGGTAGTTTAGTTAATCCTGTTTTCTATTTTAGTTAGTTTATCGAACCTTGTGTATAGCTTTTTCTCAATGGTTTATAGAGGAATGATAAAAAGTCGCCAAGGGCTGGTGGATTGGAGTAAACTGTCTCAAACGAGAGTTTGAGGCGGAAAGGTTACCGTTCGTCATTGTGTATGGTCCTGAGAGACCGGTAAGGAGAAT
Source organism: Spirochaetales bacterium (assembly GCA_017998025.1). Classification (GTDB taxonomy): domain Bacteria; phylum Spirochaetota; class Spirochaetia; order DTKZ01; family DTKZ01; genus DTKZ01. Next base: position 5 of record JAGODW010000317.1, on the reverse strand, counting down.
GAGGA
>JAGODW010000316.1 GCA_017998025.1 Spirochaetales bacterium | reverse complement strand
GCTCTCGATTGCCCAGCGGCAGATTGTAGAAATTGCGAAAGCCCTCTCTATGAATGCCCGGATTGTGATTATGGATGAACCTACTGCCGCTTTAACCCAGCATGAAAGCGAAGAATTGTATCAAATTATCAAACGACTCCAGAGCTCAGGTATTTCTATTATCTTTATTTCCCACCGGATTGAAGATATTCGAAATCTTGCAGATAGAATTACCGTGTTCAGAGATGCAAAGCATATAGGTTGCTGGCCGGAAAAAGAATTAACCCAGCATGACCTGATCGTAGCAATGGTGGGAAGGGAAATCTCCCAGATGTTCCCTAAACGCAAGGTAGAAATCGGAAAGGAACTTCTCCGGGTAGAACAGCTTACCCGCATCGGATTTTTCCGGGGAGTATCGTTCGATCTTCATGCAGGGGAGATCCTGGCTCTGACCGGGCTGGTAGGAGCAGGGAGGACCGAGGTATGCGAAGCCCTCTACGGGATCCATCCGGCCGACTCGGGGAAAATCTTCGTCGAAGGAAAGGAAGTAGTGATCGATTCTCCCCGAACTGCCTTAAAGCAGGGTATTGGATATCTACCGGAAGATCGACAGCTGGAAGGTCTTATTCTGCCCTGGGAAATTGGGAAGAACATTTCCCTCCCTGCCCTGGATCTCTTCTCCTGGCATGGATGGTTAAAGAACCAGGAAGAATGTAGAGAAGCAGAGCGACTGGCCAGGCTTCTTCAAGTAAAGGCTGCAAGTGTTTTCACCCGGGCTTCCGCATTATCCGGGGGAAATCAGCAGAAATTAGTCGTGGCTAAAACACTCACCCGGAAACTCCCAGAACTATCGAGGTAGGAGTCTAACAGTGGCGGAAAGAGACTGGACCCGAATCGAAAGGCTTCGGGAATTAGGGCTTCTTGTATTTATTGGTCTTCTAAGTATTGCGGTTCAGGTACGGAACCCCGCGTTCCTTACCATGAATAACCTAATGACACTCCTTACCAACACGGCAATTTTAGGGATCCTGGCTATAGGCATGATGTTGGTTCTGGTAACCCGCGGGATCGATCTTTCCCCCTCTCTACCGGAGAGGGGACAACTTTTTATAGGGAAGAATACAGTTAAATGAATACGCTGTTAGAAAAAATTATCGAGTTATCTCATGAGTATGGAAACCGGATCCACTGGGTAATCGGAGGCGGAGGCAATGCCTCTATAAAAGATGAGAACTGGCTATGGATAAAAGCCTCTGGTTTTAATCTAGGAACTATTTCTGCAGAAGGGTTTGTCCGGATGGATCTACAGAAGGTAAAGAGTCTTCTCCAGAAGCAGTATCCTGAAAATGTAGAAGAACGGGAGAGGGCTGCTAAGATCAATCTGTTGACAGCCCGTGCTCCGGGGGAAGAAGATAAACGCCCCAGCGTGGAGACCGGAATGCACGCCCTCTTCCCCCAATCTATTGTGTTCCATACGCATCCTGCCCTGGTAAATGGATTAGCCTGTTCCCGTGAGGGAAAAGAAGCTACGAAAAAACTCTTCGGAGATGGAGTGCTCTGGGTTCCGGTGATGAACCCCGGTATTGTGCTGGCTCAGTACATGGAAAAAGAGATCGGAACGTATACCCGAGCCCGGAACGGCCGATTTCCCCGCGCGGTTTTTCTTCAGAATCATGGACTTGTCGCATACGGGGAAACTCCAGAAGAAATTCACTTGTGTCATACGTTTATTGCCCAAACCCTGAAATCTGCACTTCCAAAGTCCCTTAGAGATCGGTACGAGCAGTGGGAGCAGGAGGAAGATTCAAAGCTCTCAGCGTTCTCGGCAACCGGCTCCGAAGTTGGTGCTGTACTCCACGAGTTTGCCCGGGAGGAGCTGGGGAAGGAAGCAACGGTACTCGAGGATGATACCCCTTTGTTTGGTCCGTTTCTTCAGAATGAAGAGGGTTTTACGAACATTAATGGCGCCTTTTCTCCGGATCATATTGTGTATGCGGGGCATCGGCCCGTATGGGTAGAGTCGGTTGCCTCCCTTAAAAAGGCAATCGCTGAATATAAACAACGGGAAGGAACGATCCCCCGGGTCATCGTGGTCAAGAACACAGGGGTTTTTGCCCTGGGCGCTACTAAAAATAAGGCCAACCTCTGTTTATTACTGGCCCGGGATATGGCTAAAATAGCCCTGCTAACAGAATGCTGGGGAGGCCCTTTGTTTATGCCCAAAGAACAGGTACAATTTATAAGAAATTGGGAAGTAGAGCAGTTTAGGCAAAGGCTCGCGTAAGGGGGAGGATGGAAATGACAACCACGGCAGTACGGATTTATGGGAAAAAAGACTTGAGGCTGGAGCGGTTTGAGTTGCCCCAGATCCGGGAAGACGAGATTCTTGCCCATGTAGTATCGGACAGTTTGTGCATGAGTTCGTATAAACTCGCTGTACAGGGAGAAGAGCATAAACGGGTCCCTCCTGGAATCGATAAGCATCCGGTAATGATCGGGCATGAGTTCTGCGGAGACATTGTTGAGGTAGGAAAGAAATGGAAGGATCGATTTAAACCAGGGGATAAATTTGTAATTCAGCCTGCATTAAATTATAAGGGAAGTTTGTATGCGCCGGGCTACTCTTACTCGTATATTGGGGGCGATGCAACTTACATCATTATTCCTTCGGAAGTTATGGAGATGGATTGTCTCCTCCCATACAAAGGAGAGGCGTACTATTTCGGCAGCTTAACAGAACCGGTCTCTTGCATTGTAGGTGCATTTCGAGCAGCCTACCATTTCGACCAGGGAAGTTATGACCATCGAATGGGAATCGAACCGGGGGGTGCCATGGCTATTCTGGCAGGGTGCGGACCGATGGGGCTCGGTTCTATTGACCTGGCGCTCCACGGGAGTAAGCGTCCCCGGCTTCTCATTGTTACCGATATTGATGAGGATCGGTTAAACCGTGCCCGTGCTCTATTTCCTCCAGAACATGCGAAGAAGGATGGGGTGGATCTCCGTTTTATAAATACCTCTACAATGAAGGATCCGGTTGCGGAGTTAAAACAAATCGCGGGAGGAGAGGGATTCGACGATGTGTTTGTCATGGCAGCGGTTCGTCCCCTGGTGGAACAGGCGGATCGTCTGCTGGGAAAAGGAGGATGCCTCAATTTCTTTGCAGGACCAACGGATCCGGGATTCAGCGCCTTGATGAATTTTTACGAGGTACACTATTCCGGAC
>JAGODW010000315.1 GCA_017998025.1 Spirochaetales bacterium | reverse complement strand
AAGCAGGGCATACCGTGTACATTTTTTGTCCTTCCTATGGAGGCAGAGAAGGGCTGGACCCCCCACGGATTTTCAGATTTTTCTCTATCCCCTATCGTTCCGAGATGATGAAGGAACAACGAATCGCCCTGCCTCTTTCCAGAGGGCTTCTTCAATTTTCAAATCTAAAGATTGACATCATTCATTATCAGGTAACCCACTATATGGGAGGATACGGACTTCTTTTGGGGAAAATATTTAAAAAGCCTACTATCCATACCTATCATACGCTCTTTGTAAAATACACCCACTATGTGAAATTCAAGAGAGAAACTGCCGTGCGTTTTGTAAAATGGATCTCCCGCACCTTCTGCAATTTGACAGACCGGATTATTGCCCCTTCGTTGGAGATGAAACGGGAACTACTTACCTATGGAGTAACGACTCCCATCGAAGTACTCCCTACGGGCATCGATATCCCGGAAGGTTATCAACCGGGTGATCCTTCTATTACCCGAAGACTGTTCCAGATACCGGAAGGACACAGGATCCTTATATTTGTAGGTCGATTCGCCCGTGAAAAGAATATTCCGCTCTTGCTGGATGTTCTCATTGCTCTGGAAAACCGGGGGATACCCTGCCATTTGATACTGGTGGGAGACGGTCCAGATCGGAAACGGTTGGAAAGAGAGATCCAGGAACGAAACCTGACTTCACGAATCTCTATTACAGGATATATCCCCCGAACCCAGGTTTTCCAGCTTCTCTCCACCTCGGATCTGTTCTTATTCCCCTCAGAAACTGAAACGCAAGGCCTCGTACTGTTAGAATCGATGTCAATAGGATTGCCTGCCGTGGGAGCCGCTGCCATGGGAGCCTATGAGGTATTGAAGGATGGAAGGGGAGGAGTTACCGTACCTGCTACTGTCGAGTCCTTTACCGATGCAGCGTATAGCTTGCTAACAGATCCCTTGCTTTACAAAGAAAAGCAGAGAACCGCGCTGGAAAAAGCGAAAGAGTGGTCTGCTCAAAAAATGACGAAACGACTTATATCGATCTACCAGGAAACAATTCAAGAATACAGGGACCGACGGAAGCATCTTCGCTAACGTAAGCACTGTTCCTATTCGCAATCGATTCCTTTCTTCTGCAGGGCAGATCGATAGAGGACTTCAAACTGCTCTGCTACCCGGGCACCCTCAAATCGATCGGCCAATCTGCGGGAAGCCTCAGAAAGTTCTTTATGAAGCTCCTCATTTTCTGCAATCTCCAGGAGCTGTTCCCCCAGGGCTTTTTCATCACCTGCTGGAAAGAACAAGGCATTTCCCTCTGACAGCTCTTCCATAGAGGGAACTTTTGCTACCACAAGGGGGAGGCCGCAGCAGATCGCTTCTATTACTGTCATGGGTTGATTCTCTGTAACAGAAGCGGTGACAAACGCACGGGCATACTGGAGAAGACCGCTTGTAAGTAGATCCTCATGGGGTACTTTCCCCAAAAACTGAACCCGATCTTTCATACCCAGTTTCTCTGCCAGCTCCTCCATCTCTTCCCGGTTCGGCCCGTCTCCCACCAGGACAAGGTTCAGTGCAGGGTCCCGTTTCCCCGCGTATGCAAACCCTTCTATCATCACATCGATAGACTTTTCTAATCCGATTCGTCCTACAAAAATAAAGGTTTTCGTATTATAGAAAGGATACTGTTTCTGAAGTTCCTCGAGGGAACGGTGTCGCAAAAAAATAGAAGTATCTATACCGTTTGAAATATGATGCACTTCCTTATCCGGGAACCGCTCCTTAAGGATTTCTCCGGCAAACCGGCTGGGGGTAGTGATGATATCGGAACGCTGAATATACTTTCCGAAGTACCACCAGGAGCCAGCCCGCACAATAGGCACAAGAGCACGTAGTTTTACCAGGTATTGGAGATAGGTATCCTCGTTCAACATCGTATGAAAAGTCTGGATGATAGGGATGGAATGTTTTTTCCCAAAGATTAGAGCGGACCAACCAAGTGTCCAGGGACCGGTGAAATGAAGAATCTGTACCTTTTCTTCCTTGAGTTTCCGAAAAAGTTTTCTATCCCACGGCCAGGTCCACCGAACCCCGGGATAGATAAAGGTAGAAAAGGAAGAGACTTTCACCACTTCCATCCCATCGATCTGGTCCAGGTCAGCTATCTGTTTATTTTTCGGTACTACCAGAAAGATTGTATGTCCCCGCCGGGATAGATTCCGGGCAAGATCGAGCGTTGCTGTAATTACTCCGTTTATCTCTGGGTAAAACACTTCGATGAAAAACGCGATCCTCATGTTCGATCAAACTCTTTAAACTTTAAATTTATAACTATCAGAACCGATACCCCAATCCAACATTTATATAATGGGTCGTATCCGTCCTGCCCTTGACCAAGTCTTTGTCCTCCCAGTACTCAAAGGTATATCCCCCTTCCAGCAGTACAGCTCCAGGACCCAGGGGAATCCGGTAGGAGGCATTGAACCCTGCCTGCCATACCTTTTCTATCACCGATTGGTTTAAAAAACGGGTATTGTAGTGAAAGATTGCCTTACCATACTTATTATACCCATCATCCAGAATGGAACCATCGTTTCTCTCATCACGTTCGTCGTCTGACATAGCTTCCGAAGCGTTTCCGTGCCGCATTAACCGTCCCCGGATGTCCACGGTAAGGTTCTTTATCGGTTCCAGCTGAACGCTTAAGGTAAAACGGTCTGAGTTTGGATCTAACCCTACTCCCAGGTTGGTTCCCATGTGGGTGTAGTTCGTGTAGTTCGGTGCACTCAGCTGCTCAAGTCGTTTTGCTTCGTCTGTTTCAATTTCCTCCAGTCCTGACCGGTGAGTATACATGTAGGGAGTTACCAGGAGGTAGTCTGCCCCGATCCGGCGCAGGATCCCTCCCTCCTTCGGGGTGTACTTTGCTCCCGCCTGTAAAGCCACCTTGAACTTTGTAGAAAAGTCAAACTGAAGGAGATCGTTAAGGTTCGTATCGTCCACATACACTAGCAGGGGAATCTGGAACGAGTCCTTGATTCGAACATTGGCAAGAATCCCCATAAATGAGTTGTCATTAAATCCAGCCATAGACTGGGCATAGAAAAGTTCCTTAAAGGGAAGAAGGTAAATCAGGTCAAATCTTCCTCCCCAGACAATGGTTTCAAAAAATCCCATTTCCAACCATGAGGTTGGATAGAAGTTGAAAGATTGAAGCA
>JAGODW010000314.1 GCA_017998025.1 Spirochaetales bacterium | reverse complement strand
CACGGGAAAAACACTGGGCAGTTTCAGCAAATAGCTCTTCGGAGGTGATTGGATTAGCTCCTATTCTACAAAATAGGTTCCCTGCCCTTCCCGTGGAACCGATTCCGATCTCCGAGGGAAGAACCGCGGAAGAACTGTGGAATATCTTTACTATTATGTATGAACAGATCGATGAAGGAGAAACCCTCTACATTGATATTACCCATAGTTTTCGATCCCTCCCTATATTTGGGATAGCCCTGCTAAACTACGCCCGGATTCTAAAAAACATCCGGGTAGGAGGCATTTACTATGGAGCTTTCGAAGCTATGGGTGCTCCGTCTATCGTAAAGGAAATTCCTTTAGAGAAACGCATAGCCCCTGTGTTTGATCTGAGCGGTGTATATACCCTGATGGAGTGGAGCACCGCTGTGCATCTGTTTCTACAAACCGGTCGAGCAGAGAGCCTGGCATACCTGGTCCGTACGAACCTAAAACCAGTCTTATCCGATCCCGGCAAACGTAACCTGGAAGCGATAGGGGAACAGAAGCTGGCTGATATGTTGAACATAGTTACCCTTGATCTTCTTACCAACCGGGGTGAGGAACTACGAAAGGGAGAAACCTTCTTTCGGTTACAGAAAATATTCTCTGATCTACAGGGAAAATCTCTCTACCTCAAACCTCTGGAGCCTTTATTGGTGCAGATTGGAGAAAAATTCTCTGGGTTCAGCCAGAATGATACCCGTAACGGGTATCGAGGAGTAGAATGGTGCATCCAGCATGGGTGGATCCAGCAGGGAATTACCCAACTGCAGGAAACTATCATCACCCATATGCTGGGTCTGCTCCACGAAAACCTAAAGGCTATAGAAAAGAGAGAAATTGTTTCTACTGTCTTCGATGCAAAAGAAAAACCCGGAGATCCCCACGCTCACCCTGGATACCAGGATTGTCTAAGAAAGGATCCTCACCTTACCAAACGTATTTTCGATCATCCTTTCTGCGAAGTGGCGGCTCCACCCTACAACAAGCTAAGGAAGTTGCGCAATGATATCAACCATGGTGGATTCGTAGAGGATACCCCGGCCCAGAGATTTAAATTAAAACTAAAAGAAGCGCTGGAGGATTTAAAGAAGCAATACCATGAAAGGTTTCAGGAGGAATTATTCTAATGGCAGCCATCTACATTGTTTCCGAGAATGGGAAACTCCAGAAAAAGGGGGAAACTCTCCAGCTTGCCCATCCGGATGGCACCCTAACAACCATTTTCCCTTTTAAGACGGAACAGCTGGTGATTCTGGGGAGTGTAGAGATCACCGGCGGAGCTCTCCGCACGTTGATGCGGCATGGGATTGATACAGTTTTCCTCAGCACGAATGGCAAGTTTCAGGGGAAACTGGTATTTCAGGAGAATAAAAATGTATTCCTCCGGCAGAAACAATTCAAACAACTGGAGTCTTCCGCATTTCGGTTTCAGCTTGCAAAATCGATTGTGGATGGAAAACTACGGAATCAACTTTCCTTTATGCAAAGAATCACCCGAAGAGACGATAAGAAATCCTTTCTGAATCAGACGATTGAGAATATGAAGCGAACCATCCAGAAAGTCAGCGAGACTACCGACGTTTCCAGCCTTCGAGGTTTTGAGGGAATCGGAGCAAAGTACTTCTTTTCTGTGTTCCGGGAAAACATTCATCAGGATTGGGCTGTATTCAAGGGACGCAGTATGAATCCGCCGGAGGATAACGTAAATGCCGTACTGAGTTTCCTCTATACACTGATCCTGAACCGTGTGGATGGCGCCATTGAGGAGGAAGGGCTGGATCCCTATGTAGGGTACTACCATGAGCTGGACTACGGAAAACGAACCCTCGCTTTTGATCTGATGGAGGAGTATCGGACCCCTCTTGCCGACACTCTCTGTTGTGCACTTTTCAATCTGGGAGTACTTCAGCCAGATGACTTTCGGGAAGTGGTTTTCTCCAGCGAATCGGATGAATTTCCTCTTTCTACCGAAACCACAACCACCGAAGAAGAATCTAAACCGGTGATCTATCAGGAAAAGAAAGGAGTCCTTCTTACCAAAGAAGGGCTGAAAAAGGTAATTGCCCAGTTCGAAAAAAAGCTCGAAACTGAGCTTTTCTATAGTCCTCAGGCGAAACATTTAAGTTACCGAAGAATTATTCGGGAACAGGTACGCCACTTTCGGCGAGTGCTGGTGGGAGAGGAACGGGAGTATAAACCGCTGGTGATCAAATGATATACATGATCTGCTATGACATAACGGATCCTAAACGGCTTCGAAAAACTGCTCAAATCCTTGAGAACTCAGGACTGAGAGTACAAAAATCCTTCTTCCAATGCGATATTGATGAGAAAAAGAAAGATCTATTGGTGAAACAAGTTGTGAAAGTATTGAATCTGAAAAAAGATTATTTTTACATCTATCCTCTCTGCGAGGATTGCAGCCAGAAAGCCATTCAAGAGGGAACAGGGAACCTTATTCGATTGGAGGCCTTTGAAATCCTATGAATCACTGGTTAGCTATTTATGATATCAGGGATGAGCGAAGACTACATAAAGTTGCAAAAACAATGGGAAGTTATGGCGTGCGGGTACAGAAATCTGTGTTCGAAGTAATAGCCTCTCGAAAAGTGGTTGATAGGCTTCGAAACGAAGTGGCCGGAATTCTCGATGTCAATGAAGATTACGTAGTATACTTTGAATTGTGCGAACGGGATTGGCAGAAACGGGAAAAGTATGGTCCGGGCAAATACTCAGAAGAAGATATTCGACCCTTTCAGATCCTTTGAGGCAGGATCAACGGTTCTTTGATAAATACCGCCAACCCTGAATTGATGAAAAAAGCCTCAAATTCGGCGTTGGTTGGCGGAAACTTATATTTTCTTATATTTAAAAAAGTTACCAAACATCCAGGAGGTGAATCATGGCAAAACAATTAAAAACAAATCTCGGCCGCTGCCCGACTCGCAAAATACCCCTCTTTACTTATTCCTCTGAAAGAAATAAGATAACCAGCGGTTTGATTCTTTGACCTGAAAAAAGGGATTACGACTAGGATTTGAAAAAATCAATATATTGTGCGTAATGCCTAGTTTGATTCTTTGACCTGAAAAAAGGGATTACGACCGTATTGCTTGCCTTTGAATGTGCTCACCTCGGCATAGTTTGATTCTTTGACCTGAAAAAAGGGATTACGACATATAGG
>JAGODW010000313.1 GCA_017998025.1 Spirochaetales bacterium | reverse complement strand
AACTAACATAGCACCAGCCAGGTTCCTTCTGCTGGCGCGTCCCATGGAAAATTCACATACCATAATGGGAAGACCCATAATAGCTAAAAAAATCAAATACACAATGACAAAAGCAGCCCCGCCATATCTGCCGGTGATGTAAGGAAATCGCCATACATTCCCTAATCCGATCGCACAACCAGCAGACACTACGATAAACCCCAACCTTGAAGCTAACTGTTCTCTCTCAGCCACAGCATCATCCTTTCTATCAAGCTTTTTATTTAATTAAATTAAGAGATATCAGATATAAGGCATTGTGATACTAACAATTGTAATATGTCAAGCTTTTTTACAATTGATGCGTTTTCAAAAATACACCTTGCTAACCAGGCGAAATTCGTAACCCCTTATATAATAAGGGATTTTTGAAAATCACCTGGGCGAAAAACACTAGTTTTAAAAGAGGCTCAATTAAAAATGTCAGTACCTGAACTTGACAGATACACACTTTTATTATAATATTTCGATTACTATCGTTATTCGATAACAATCGATAAACGATAAAAAATGAGGAATACACCGTATCAATGAAACCCACCGAAGCCTTTAGATTGGATGGTTCTATTGCTCTCGTTACAGGAGGTGGTACGGGAATTGGGAAAGCCATTACTGATGCACTTGTGGAAGCAGGAGCAAAAGTTGTTGTTGCAGGAAGAAGAAAAGAACCCCTGGATGCAGTAGCTAAAGAGCATCCCGGGAAGGTATTCGGTTTCACCTACGATGTTACCCGGCCCGAAGAGGCACCGGATCTATTAGAACGCATTGCAACAACAGTGGGTATCCCTACTATTCTGGTGAACAATGCGGGAATCCATCTGAAGAAAAAAGCTGAAGAGGTCTCGGTAGAAGAGTTCCGTAAGGTATTAGAAACCCACATCGTAGGTGCGCATGCTTTAACTGCTTCTATTATTCCCTGGATGAGAAAAGCAGGAGAAGGATCTATTTTGTATATTGCCTCTATGGCGTCTATATTCGGAATACCCTATGTGATTGCCTATGCCGCAGCAAAATCTGGTATGCTGGGTATTGTTCGAACCCTGGCAGTAGAGTATGGACCGGAAAATATTCGAGTAAATGCTATAGCACCGGGATGGATTGAAACAGAGATGAGCCGGAAAGCGATGGAAGGAGACCTGGACCGAAAACAAAAAATACTGGGACGCACCCCGTTAAATCGGTTCGGAAGTCCTGAAGACGTGGGCTGGGCTGCCGTGTATCTTTGTTCTCCTGCGGGCCAGTTTATTACCGGCACCTGTCTTACCGTTGACGGGGGAGTCTCAATCGGGTTTTAATAAAGGACTATGAAACTGGGATTTGGTTTCTATCACTACATGCTAAATGAGGATTATTACCGGTTTGCACGGCAGTGCGGTGCTACGCATGCGGTAGTGCACCTGGTGGATTACTTCTACAAAGGATCCGGTCATACTCCGGAGGACAATCAGCCGGTAGGGGATATCCACGGCTGGGGAGAAGCGGAAGCCACCCGACATCTCTGGACGTATGAATACTTTATGGAACTTCGGGATGACATGGCCCGGCACGGCCTTACGTTCGAAGTTCTGGAGAATTTTGATCCGGCCGATTGGTACGATGTTCTTCTCGACGGACCGAAAAAAGAAGAACAGATTGAACGATTAAAGACCATTGTACGGGACGCAGGCAGGGCTGGAATCAAGATTATTGGGTACAACTTCAGCATTGCTGGAGTAGCAGGACGTGTCACAGGTCCCTTTGCACGAGGAGGGGCTTATTCTGTAGGGATGGAGGGACCGGTAAACGATCCTATCCCTTTAGGGATGGTCTGGAACATGGTGTATGATCGAAATGCCCCTCCGGGGTATCTTCCAGAAATCACCCATGAAGAACTCTGGAGACGATTGGAGTTCTTTCTCTCAGAGCTGATCCCTGTAGCAGAAGAAGCGGGAGTAGTTCTTGCTCTTCATCCGGATGATCCCCCCCTGGAACGGGTTCGGCAGCAGCCCCGCCTTGTGTACCGCCCTTCCCTCTACCAGCGACTTCTGGACCGATTCCCCTCCCGTGCCGTTGGATTAGAGTTTTGCCTGGGAACTCTGGCAGAAATGCAGGAGGATGATCTATACCGAACTGTTGAGCAGTATGTGGCCCAGAAACGCGTTGCATACATCCATTTCAGAAACGTTCGAGGAAAAGTCCCTTACTATAAAGAAGTTTTCATCGATGAAGGGGATATAGATATGCAACGGATCATCCGCATTCTAAGAGATCTCGGGTATGAAGGAATCCTGATCCCGGATCATACTCCACAGATGACCTGCGCTGCTCCGTGGCATGCGGGGATGGCCTTTGCCATGGGGTATATGAAGGCACTGATCGACTGCACTGAAGGCTCAAGTCCCGGTTAGGCCCGCAGCTTTTTGTCTTCGTTCCATTTTCCGTTGTTCACTAAATTTCTGGAACCGATCTACGGAACTGTTTATTACCTGATTTTCTGAAGCCCTTACCTCTTTAAGTAAGGTGAGGGCTGTATCAAACCGTCCTAGATCCGCATGATAATGGGCATCGCTCCCTACCACCATCCAGGTTCCCATTTCAACGCAGAGTCGTGCAATCGTTAAACAATTATCATCGCTCCCTTTCCGTATCCGGAAGGATGCATTGTTAATCTCCAGGGCTTTTCCGTACCGGAGGGCTGCAGACACAAGGATTTCCATATCCACCGGATACAACGGATTCCCTGGATGAGAAATTGCATCTACCATCGGATTTTTCAGGGCAGCAACAAGGGCTTGAGTATTTTCTTCCCTGCTCCGGGGAGGGAAACAAGCCTCATGGAGACCGGCGAGCACAAAGTCCAACCTGGATAGTATTTTGCTTTCAAGATCAATGGTACCTTCTGCATTTAGAATATTGGCCTCTATTCCCGGGTAAAAACGAACACCGTGTATCTTCTCGGGAAGAATCCGGAGATTTCCGAAATGATAGGGATGCGTTCCTCCTGGCATGGCTGGACCATGATCGGTAAGAACAAATCCAAACAGCCCTTTTTCAAAAGCTGCCCGTGCAAGATCATCTACTGTAGAATACGCATGGCCGGAAGCCACAGTATGGGTATGGGTATCTATTACAATGTTCATGGATACCCCATCATTCACGAAAGAAGCCAGCCTGTCCAGTACCCGATTGACCTTGAGAAAAAT